>JAXJVZ010000374.1:0-2396 GCA_036308285.1 Agathobacter sp.
CTTCAAAGGCTAATGATATGCTTGAGGCCTTCAAAAAGGGCTATGAGAAAGCTACAAAGGCATGGGGGGATACACTTCCTGATATCAGTCAGAAGACATATGATGCCGTGGTTGAAAAATTTAATAAGTGGGCAGAAGAGGCTTAAGGATAAGAAAGATTCGTGGAACAATTACCACGAATCTTTTTTTGCTCTAGTTGAAGAAGATTCCCACCACAGCAAGATCGCTGGATGGTTCTTGAATGTATAGGAAAGTTCAGTTTTCCTGAAGAGACTATTTGTTCTATAAATGATTTGTAAATACTTTGTAAATGCATTATGAGTTTGCCCAAAGGCTGAGTGTGTGGTATAATAATGTTTGTATACAAAAAACAGAGGTAATACAATATGGATGAAATAACACTTAAAGCATTAGCGAAAATTAATTTAGGTCTGGATGTCGTAAGAAGAAGAGAAGATGGTTATCATGAAGTTAGAATGATAATGCAGACAATTCATTTATACGACCGTCTTAATATCAGGAAAATAGAAGGCAATGATATAAAAATTAAAACTAATCTTGCTTTTTTGCCTGTTAATGAGAATAATTTGGTTTACAAAGCGGGTAAACTTTTAATGGATGAATTTAATATTACACAGGGTGTTGAGGTTGATCTTAACAAGGTTATTCCAGTTGCTGCTGGAATGGCTGGTGGAAGCACTGATGCAGCGGCTATGCTTTATGGAATTAATGAGATGTTTGAACTTGGTCTTTCCCGAAAAGACTTAATGGAAAGAGGCGTTAAAATTGGTGCAGATGTTCCTTATTGTATCATGAGAGGAACTGCGCTTGCGGAAGGCATAGGAGAAGAGTTATCCTCATTACCTCCAATGGTAAAATGTCCTGTGCTCATTGCAAAACCACAGATTTCAGTATCTACTAAATTTGTATATGAAAATTTGAAATTGGATGTAAATACACCACATCCGGACATAGATAAACTCATCTCTAATATAAAGAAAAATGATCTGAAAGCAATAGCTGATAGTATGGGCAATGTGCTTGAGACGGTTACAATACCTAATTACCCTATTATTGCAGATATCAAGGCTCATATGATGGAGCATGGTGCAGTTGGTTCTATGATGAGTGGAAGCGGCCCAACAGTTTTCGGATTGTTTGATGATGAGGAAACTGCTCAGAATGCTTATGAGGCAATGAAAGAATCTGGCTATGCAAAACAGGTTTATCTTACTTCTATCTACAATAACAGAAGAAAATAACATGGCAAAATTGAATAAGAAAATAGCTGGATAAAATAAAATGGTAACTATTCATAACCCTACCCATATATTATTCTAAGGGATTCTGAATAGTTACATAAAAGGATAAATCGATTAGATAAGAGAATAAGTCAAAAGAAAACAGCAGGAGTTAAAATGACAGATAATTTAACACTAAATATGGATGCATATCTTCCATTAAGAGATATAGTTTTTAATACTTTAAGGGAAGCAATATTAAAAGGAGAATTAGAGCCTGGGGAACGTCTGATGGAGATACAGCTGGCTTCAAAATTAGGAGTAAGCCGTACACCAATACGTGAGGCAATAAGAATGCTTGAACAGGAAGGCCTTGCAATTACCATTCCGAGAAAAGGCGCTGAGGTTGCCAGAATGACCTTAAAGGACATGGAGGATGTCCTGGAGGTACGTGAGGCACTAGATGAGCTTGCGGCTCGAATTGCATGTGATAAGATAACAAGAGAACAGCTTATCACACTTAAGAAGACAAAAGAAGAATTTGTGAAAAGTGTTGAGGAAGGTGATATTAAAAAACTTGCAGAAGCAGATGTTCGTTTTCACGATGTGATATATAATTCTACAGACAATACAAAGCTGGTTACTCTTCTTAACAATCTGAGAGAGCAGATGTACAGATACAGAATAGAATATCTGAAGAATCCTGATAACTACCAGGGACTTTTAAAAGAGCATGAAGATATAGTTGCTGCCCTTGAGAATAGAGATAAGGTCAAGGTTACAGAAGCTATGCATATGCATGTTGCTAACCAGGCACACGCAGTAAAAGTTGTGATTGAGAAGCAGGATGAACAATACAAAAAGAATCAGAAGTAATTGTAAGCAAATATTAATATGTAAATATCAATTTATAAATATGAATAGTATATAATTATAAATAGTAAATAAATATAAATAGTAAATAATTATAGAGAGTAAATAAATATAAATAGTAAATAATTATAAATTGTTATAAAAAGAATAAATTATCAAAATCTGGATATTCTAGAAGCAGGTGTAATACCTGCTTCTTTTTTTGTGGAATTGCTACATCTTTACAAAAATGAACGTGCTCTTATAAGGAAGTCTCATGACAAGGAAGTCTCATGACAAGGA
>JAXJVZ010000375.1:0-2524 GCA_036308285.1 Agathobacter sp.
GAGTAGAGGTACTTCTGTCTGATGAGAATGGTAATCCTCTTTCTGAAGATGAAATAGCCCTTCTTAACTTAGGAAAGTCCTTTGAATTGAAGGATGGTGTTAAACTTACAGTTGAAGTTATAACAAAAGGAGACCAGCTTCATTTTAAGGACAAAGGTTCTGTTGCTCTTGCAATTGGACTTGACGCAGAGTATGAAGTTGAGGTAGAGGATGATGGTAAAGTAGTTATCGATTTATCTGCTACCTTTATGCAGGAGCTTTCAATCGGTATGACAGCCAATGGAGAACTCGTAAAAAAGAAGATTCTTGGTATTCCAATTCCAATCGGTGTAAAGGTTGGATCATCTGTTGATTTGTTAAGCTACACAGGTGTAAGCGTAAATGTTCATGCATATACTGTTGCAGCAGAAGAAAAAGATGAATGGGAACAGCTTGAAGATATACTTAATAATCCGGAGAAGCTGGCAGATGTTCTTCCGGAAGGCGAGAAATTTGCAAAGGTAAGTGAAGGCTTAAAGACAGTAGGTGATGTATTTGACAAGATTGATGAAGTAAATGATAAGATAGAACAGGTAAGAAACGACATTGAGACAGCTAAGGAATACAAGGAAGAGCTTGAGCAGCTTTGGGAGATGGTAGGAGAATTACAGTCCGACAATGAACTTCCAACTAAAGAAAAATGGGAAGAAATGGGCGAGGCTGTTAATAAGACCAATGTCTCAAAAGACCTGATGGATATGCTTGATATTTCTACTGAAACTGAACTTGATGCAGAGCGTTACGCAGATGGACTTGACGGATTGCTTGAAAAATATAGCGAGATGTTGGAGAAAGAGACTGACTGGGTAACACTTGTTCAGAAAGAGATTTGTCAGGCCCAGGTTAGTGTCTGTGGTTTAGTAATTTATGTGAAGGCAGACTTTGTAGTTCGCGCAGATATGAATATTGCTATGGGAGCAAGCTTCCAGTATCAGGTAGGTAAGAGATATAACTTCTGGATTAAGGTCGGATTGTTTAAGCCAGAGGCAGGAAGCACAACTATGGACCTTGTAGATGAGGAATTTGCATTCCAGTTCTACATAATGGGTAAGATTGGTCTTAAGATGGGTGTAGAAGCTACAGCCGGTTTTGCAATCGGAAGTCCAAAGGTAGCCCGTGTGGGTATTCATCTTGAGGTTGGTCCGTATGTGAAATTATATGGTTTCTTTATATATGAATATGAGCGGAGCCGTCAGGCAAACAGTAATGTATGGATTTCTGATGAGCGCATGGCTGGTGCACTGTACATAGACTTTGGATTATATCTGATAGTTGGTATTGATGCTGCGGCCCTTGGAGATAACTTTGAAGTATCATATGATTTCGTAGATGAGGAATTCCCTCTTCTGGAAGCAGGAAACAAAAAGTATCCTTATGAATTTGATTATGAACCGATGGAGGACGAGCTTGTGCTCGTACTGGATGAGGATGGTAACAGCAGTAATGGAATAACAATGACATTGCCAGAGGAATATCGTGCGTTAAAATACTGTAATCTGACAGACGGAAATTTTGGAACACTGGCGTATGACTGGAAAGACTACAATTACACCTTCTCTAATCCAAACTTCAGTATGAATGAAAGTGGAGAAATTTCTGTAAAGGTTCCAGAAGATACACGTTATATGGAGTGTGATTTGGCTATCACATATAAATACAAAAAGATGGCATTCAGCAAGTACGATATGCAGGTAACTGTACCACTTGTATGGACAAATCTTGCTGTTGATGAAATTAGTCAGTACTACACTGCATCTGTACGTGTAGGTAATGCAACAGATGGATACGAGACAGTATGGAGCAGGCGTGCACGTAAGAATCAGGAATTTACTCTTCCAACAGAGGAGGAATTAAAAGAATTAATTGGTTATGATGAGGTAAAATACAGTAGCTTAAGCTTCCCGGATGCAGGTCAGACGGTATCTCTTATTGATAATAAGACATTTGATTGTACTGTATCCTTTACAGATTATGCCGTGACGGTAAGTGGCATTGAAAATGAGGATGGTACAACAAGAAGTGAAACCTTCCACACAAGCTATGGAAAAGCATTTAAATTCTCTTCATTAGAGAATACAGGAAGTAACAAACCTGGAGATGAGAATAGTGCAAAATACACCAGATTTGCAGGAGTAAGCACAGATGCTACAATTGCAGCAGGTGGAAAAGCTCAGAATATTGATTTGACCCAGCCGATTACAGGAAAAACAGCAGCTGCAATAAAGAATGGCCAGGTAACTGCATCTGCAAACTACGTTGATGATTCTGTTCTTGTAACCTATGTATTCTCAGGTATTGAAACAGATAACCGCACTGAGCGTATCAGAAAGGGAGAAAAATCGAACTTCGATTTCCGCTCTGTAGTTAATGCATTTGGTTCGGATGTTGTATCAGTATCACCAGTCTTTGGTCCGGTAAACAGTGCTACAACTTATTATGTAGAATGTAAAATTGTTGAGACACCGGAGTTTACATTAAGTTTTGA
>JAXJVZ010000376.1:0-20793 GCA_036308285.1 Agathobacter sp.
ATCTATGTTTTGATTATCTATGTCAACCGATAATTGCTTGATAGCTCTGAAATAATTTCTGTTATCTTCCGGGTTTTCAACATATGGTGCAATTGTCATTAATCCCATAATTTTAACATTTTTTAATTTCGAAATCTCCCTTACCAGCTCTATTGTTTCATCCTTATGTATACCAAATTTACTCTCTTCCTCAGCAATATTAACCTCAATTAATACCTCCACTATTACATTCTTTTTCTCTGCCTGTTTCTGTATTTCTTTTGCCAGATGAAGTGAATCAACAGAATGAATAAGCTTTGTTTTTCCAACAATATATTTTACTTTATTAGTCTGAAGATGTCCGATCATATGCCAGTTAACATCTGAGGGCATATTTTCAATCTTATCACACATCTCCTGAACTTTATTTTCACCAAAGTCTCTGATTTTTTCATTATATATCTCCTGCAACATCTCAAGAGGCTTAGTCTTACTTACAGCAATAAGTGTAACCTCCTCACGTGCTCGTCCGGCCCTCTTGCAAGCCTCAGTAATTTTTTCTTCAACCGCAACTAAATTTTCTCTTAACATCTTTTTCTCCTACTAATCCATTATAACTTGATTTTCCTCGACTTTATTTCCATCTAAAGCAATATGATCATATAATGCTATTCCATATGCTGTCTTTGTTTCTATAATCGAATAATCATCATTCTGCGATATAATTGATATCTGTTTAAATACAGCATAGCCCTTGTTAATATTATATACTCCAGTAAGTGAATCCTTATCAGTTCCTATCGTGTATGTCGAAGAAGAGTCATTTTTTATAACAATATCTCCTTCTTTTACACTTTCGTTATCAATATAATAAAAACTGTTATTCTCATAAAAAATAGTAGGATTCACCATTTCCACACCGCCTTCTTTTGTCTGTACCAGCAGACAATAAGAATTAGAATCTTTACCCTTTGAAAAATATTCTTTTGGTACAGTAAAAAACTCCTTCTTGGTAATTGATGAATTTGGTATTTTCAATCCAGAATCAGAATTTAAGACGAGCTCAATATCTATAAAACGTTCATTAATATATCTGATCATGGAATGCTTTAATGAAAGCTTCAGATAATACTGGCCACTCTTTTTCATAATTTTACAAGCAGCATTTGTTGTAAAATCATCCTCACAAATTTTTATTTTAATATAATTCTTCTCATTTAGCTGTTCAGCTAATTCATCGGAAATTTGAATTATAATATCCCAGTTTTCACTATTTACAAGACGATATACAGGATCCGAATTTTTTACAGAAGCATTACTGTCAAGTCTTACTTTATTATAATCCAAAGCATCATAATTATCTTTTGTAAAATTATCTTCATTAATACCTTCATATCCGTCTATGTAATATGACACAATACCAGTATTGGGAGCTAAGTACTTATAAAATGTATTATTTGCTTCAGCAGTCCCAACGACATCTGTTAAGCTATTTAAAGCATTCTGACTTAGTGTCTGTGTCAAATCAGAGGATAATTGATTTTTAAATGTTAATACATTAATAAAATTATTAGCATCATATGAATATTCAAAAGCATCAATTTTTTCAATAAAATCTTTTGAAATTGAATCATCTAATTTGGCACCATTTTCAGATGCTGCGGTTATTTGTTTGGAAATACTTCCCTCTGTATCTATAGAATACACAACATCTGCAACCGATGCCTTTGAACTATTCTTTACATAATAATTAATATATCCTTCATTTTCAGCTCGAATAATGCTTTCATCTCTAATAATTAAACCCTTATACACATTATTGGTTGCTATAGTTCCTTGCAAAACTTCATAAACAGAGACCGGCTTTGATGTTATATACGAAAAAATATTAAATAGTACATATATTATAATAATAAAAAATATAACAAAGCCTATATTAAAACTATTATTTCCTCTGAATCTTACAATGTTATCATTCTTTGCCACAAATTTTCTCCCTTTAAGCTTTATGAATATATCTTACCATTTATGGTATATAAAAACAACTTTATAGTATTTATGTGAATATGAATTCTTTAATATGGATATATTATTAGTAAACAAATATTTGGAGGAAAAAAGAATGAAATGGTTAGATAATTTATTACTTACCCTTGCAATAATTGGCTGTATAAACTGGGGATTAATCGGTTTCTTTAGATTTGATTTAGTAGCATTCATTTTTGGAAACATGACCTGGATTTCAAGAATAATTTATGCACTTGTCGGATTAAGCGGTTTATATCTAATTAGCTTCTACGGAAGAATTAAAGAAAACAATTAAAAAAGAGTGCCTCTTGGGCACTCTTCATATTTTTAGTTTATAATGAAATTACAACCTTTGCTTTTGCACACTCAGGAAGAGCATCAATATTCTTAGAAACACTTAAAATAAACTTAACCTTGTATTTTTCACTAATAACATCTAACTTTTCAATAGCTTTTGTTATCTCTGCTTCTGAATCAATAAATCCGATTGTAAGGAAACTATCGAGATACATCTCCTCAAGATCATTATCCTGTGAAATAATACCACAGATAAATCCGATAAATTCATCACAATTTGTTATTGGAAAGTCCATAACATTAATAAGCCTAACCTTATTATTTAACTCATACATATGCTTTTGACTTTTGTCTAAATATACAACATTACCAGATGAACTACTGACAGAAGAATTAACCTTCTCTAAAAGTTCTTTTGTTTTCCCTTTACCTTTTTCTCCACAAATGATCTCTATCATGATGGTACCCTCCAAAAAATAATTGTTGTGAAAATTAATAAAAATTAATTATTCTTTTTAATTATTATAGTATATATGCACATAAAAAACAATGTTTAATTAGCAAAACCAGCAAGAATCTGATTCATCAATAAATATAGATTAGAACGACCGTCAGCTTTAAATACTATACTAATAATTCTCTCATTATTTTTATTATAGCTATATAATACCAGACAATACCCTGCATCATATGTAGTTCCTGTCTTACCGCCTACAACAGTCATTCCCTCAGGAGCAGTTGTCGCACCTGTAATATAATGACAGGTGTTTTTATAGGTATCAGAAACAGCATTATTATTCTTATTTGTGTATGTAACATCATATGTTGCTGTATTAATAATCTCATTGAACTTATCCAGGGACACCGCAGCCTGCATAATAAGATACATATCGTAGACTGTTGTATAGTGATTCTCATCTGGTAAACCATGTGGATTAACAAAATTGCTTGCTGTTGCACCAAGTTTTTTTGCTTCTGAATTCATAACATCAGCAAAAGCTTCTACACTTCCTGAGTAATACTCCGCTAATGCTATTGCAGCATCATTACCACTTTCAAGCATAAGACCATATAATAAGTTATTTACTGAAATTATATCTCCTTCTTTTATTCCACATACAGAAGAGGATTCCCCTGGATTACTTGCATTTTCACTGACGGTTACCATATCATCCAGATTACCATACTTAATAATTATATATGCTGTAAGAATTTTCGTAGTACTTGCAGGATATAATTTTTCAAAAATATTCTGGCTATATACAACCTCTTTTGTATCAAGATTAAAGGCTCCAGCACCTGATGCAACCTGCGAATCAGTTGAATCAGTTCCATAATTAACATTATTAGTAACACATAAATCATGCGAAAAATATTCATAATTTGTTTCTTCATATGAATAATTTGATGAATAAACATCATATGCGTTTTCAAAATCTTTTTCATTACCACATCCGGTAACAAAAACAGCTGCTACACAAAAAATGCATAGCAGTCTGATTATTTTTGATAGACTCTTTGTACATTTCACGCCAATCTAAATCTCCTCTATCTAACGATAAAATAAGCAACTCTTCTGTAGCAAGATTTGTTGCTAATGGAATATTATGTTCATCACATACTCTTACAATATTGTTGACTTCAGGCTCATGTGGCTTTGGTTTAAGCGGATCTCTTAAGAAAATAACAAGATCAATTTCATTATGTTCAATCTGCGCACCAAGCTGCTGAACGCCACCAAGATGGCCTGCAAGATATTTATGCACCTGTAAATTTGCAACATCTTCAACTAATCTTCCGGTTGTACCTGTAGCAAACAGCTCATGTTTACTTAATATACCTCTATATGCAATGCAAAAGTTTTGCATTAATTTCTTTTTAGAATCATGTGAAACCAATCCAATATTCATAATCCTAATCCCTCCAGTTAATATTTTTTAGGTTGTAAACCAACATTTAGTACAAATCCCATTCCTATATACAATGAAACAATTGATGTAAGTCCATAACTTACAAACGGAAGTGGAATTCCGGTATTAGGCATCAATCCAGTCGCAACACATATATTAATAAAAGCCTGTAATCCAACCAAAGCCCCCATCCCACAGCAAATTAATCTACCACTTAAATCCTTTGCTTTTCTGGCAATCAGTATACACTCCAAAACAATAAGAAGTAATAATGCAATAATTGCAAATGCACCAATAAATCCTAATTCCTCTCCAGCAACTGCAAAGATGAAATCTGTCTGTGGTTCAATAATAAAATTACCATTTTTCATAGAAGTTGCTACTGAATTATTAAGCCCCTTCCCCCATAACTGACCTGAACCTATAGCTGTAATAGAATTCTGCTGTTGAAGAGCCCATTGGGAATATTTTTGTGGATCTATCCACGCCATAATTCTTCTAAAAAAATAATGATCTTTTGCTAATTGCTCACCATGAGATAATATATATGTTAGTCCAATAATAAAAATAGGTATACAAACACCTAACACTGTTAATATTATTTTATAACTTAATCCCGTAATAAACAAGAGTACAACGAAAATTAATGTTGTGACAATTGTAGTAGAATTATCTGGCTGTATCAGAATTAATGAAAGCGGGATTCCTACCAGAACAAAAGAAGTTCCCATTGTCTTTACTGTATTAACAGACTCCTGATATTTCATAAAGAAATATGCAAAAAATAATATTATTACTATTTTAGCCAGCTCAGAAGGCTGGAACTGAATACCTGCAATAATAATCCACCTCTGAGAACCACCTACTGTTTTTCCTGCAATTTTAACCATCACCAACAGTATAATTATTCCTATATAATATAGCCATGAGAAACGCAGAATGAATGAATAATCAATTAATGAAAGGAATATCATTACAAATAAACCTAAAGCAAATCCTAAAATCTGCTTATTCTGAACTGATTTCTCCGCACTACCTATAACTAAAATTCCAATTATTGTAAGTGCACATAAATATAAAATTAATTGAAAATGATAATTTCTCAGTTTGTATTGTTTAAACATATTTCGCTCTCTTATTGGTTTTTATGTATGATTTTAATTTGATATGAATCTGGTGATTCATCAAAATATTTGCTTATAATTTCTGAAATTTCTTTACGAATCTGTATCATTATTTCTGATGGACAGTCCATATTTTCCTGCTCTTCTATTAATTTAAGTCGTTCTTTTGCAATTTTACCGGTCATTCTTGCTTTATACCTCATAGCTGCATTCCTCCTTAATTGTCTTTGCAAAGGACTGCGCTAATTTATATAATTTTCTACCAGCACCAGAACGAAGCTCCAATACCGGGATTCCTCTGTTTTGACTGATAATAACTTTATTATCAAATGGAACAAGACCTAAACATTCTTCGCCAAGAAAATCCAAGATATCTTTCTCAGATAACATATTCTGTTTCATAACAAGAAATCTATTATATTCATTAATAACAATATGAATATTTTGAATATGATTAGTATGCAGATTATCTATAATTCTCTTTGCATCCTTTACTGCTGAAATATGCGGTGTAGTAACAACAATAGCATTATCCGCACCAGCTATGGCAAATTCAAAGCCCGAATCCATTCCTGCCGGACAATCAATGAGACAATAGTCAAATTCCATTTTCAGATGCTCAATTAATAGTTCAAAAGCCTGCTTATAATCGCATATATTATTGGAATTAAGTGATGCAGGTATAAAATATAAATTAGGATAACGCTTATCCTGAATGATTGCCTGCGTCAATCTGCACTTATTCTGAAGTACATCCATCAGATTATAATTAATCTGATCCTCTAAACCCATTACAACATCTAAATTTCTAAGTCCCATGTCAGTATCTAACATAATGACTTTTTTATCTAATAGTGAAAGTCCTACTCCGACGTTTGCAACAGTTGTTGTTTTGCCAACGCCGCCTTTTCCAGAAGTGAAAACTATTGCTTCACCCATCAGGAACCCTCCTATCTTTCTATTTATAATTATCTATTGAAATAGCGCCATCAACAAAACGTGCAATTTTATAACCATTTGATTTACGCTTTTTCATACGACCTTTTTTTGGGGGAATACTTCCTAATATTCTCCCAATTCTATAATTTTCCGGTTCAAAAATTTTTGCAAGAATAAATGGATTTGGTGCAACCGGATCATTTCCTGCCAAAGCCTGTCCATATAAACAGCCTAACACTATTATACTGTTTCCAGCCTTTAATATGGCACCAGAAGGAACATCTCCTTTAACAATTATACTCCCTGTACCAAAAATCTTTTCTCCTGGTTTTAAATCATGGCATACAAGAATACTATTATTTTCAATAACGGTTTCTATTGGAAGTTCTTCTTCGTTTTCCCATGCCTCTTTTGCAATTCTTTCTTTTTCCTGTCTACGAGCATTTAACTTATCAAAAGCTGCTTTCTCAACAGCATACTCCATAACTTCATCATGCTCTATAATCTGTGAAATAGAGATTGTTGTATATTCATCAATTGCATCAAGAATAATCAGCTTTTCTTTTTCTTCTAATTGCCTTCCTTCAAATTTAAGAGCAATTGATTCATGATTAAAAAATTTTTGTGCTTCCATAAATTTGGAAACAATGTGCTGTAATAGTGTTGGAAATTCCATTTCGGAATCCAACACTAATGTTATATAATTTTTTCCACTTTTTAAAACGACTGGTAAAGCCATGTTGCCTCCATCTTTAGTCTGTTACTGTAGTGGCAGTTGAGCTGTTAACCCCGGAAGCCTTCAATGCCAGCAATTCTTCTAAACTTTGCTGCTGGTAATAATATGAAAAAATATTTCTGGCAGCAGATGCCGCATTGTGAGAACTATATCCATATGCAATTCTTACTGCAATTGATAATTCTGGATTATCATACGGTGTATATCCCACAAACAAGGCATGGTTTGGTCTGGTTTCAACCTGCTGTGCAGTACCAGTCTTACCAGCCACAGGAAGTGTACACCCTGCAAAACTATCAAGATTTTCAACAACCATTCTCATTCCGGAATGAATAGCATCCCATTGTTCATTATTAAGAGTAGATGAAATATCCCTTGATTCTGCGGAATAGCTCTCAATAGTGTTACCTGAAGTATCTACTATTTTATTCATCAACTGATAATTATAAACTTTTCCTGTTGCTACTGCTGTAACATATCTTGATAAAGCTACTGTCGTAATATTATTATTACTCTGTCCAATTGCGGCCATAACCGGATATTCTGTAGCAATCTCCGATGTATTTTCAACAATTTCAAGACCAGTTTTTTCATTTAAACCATAAATTGCAGCATATTTCTGAATATAATCAATTCCGGATGCATCATCATATATGCCGGAATTCTTCTTTGCCAACTCAAATCCTACCGTATAATAGAATACGTTACATGAATCCCTTATTGCCTGAGATACATTAATTAATCCATGTGAACCATTAGGATAAATCCAACACGCAGGCTGATTATCTACTTCATAAAACTTTCCAGTACACTTAATCTGTGTTGAAGTATTAATTATATTTTCTGCCAGACCAGCAGTTGAACTAACCATCTTAAAGGTTGAACCTGGAGCAGTTCTTTCCTGAGTGGCATAATTCCACTGAGGATTAGAATTATCTTCCCTGAGTAACTGATAATACTCTGCATCAACTCCGTTTGCCAGCTTATTATTATCATATCCCGGATAACTGACTAAGGCTTTAATTTCACCAGTATTTACATCCGTTATGACAGTTGAACCTGTACATGGATCAAGAGCAAGCTGAGCCGGTGTAATATCCATATTATCAATCTTGTCCAAAATAAAGTTATATGAACTAACTGAACCATTTCTTAAATTTGCAACTGTAGCATCATCATAATCGAGTGCTCCCTGTTCATATAAAATTAAACAAAGCTGTTGACCGGAAATAGCCCCCGAAGCTACCATATACTTATAAATAATCTTTGCAAATTCCTTATCAGAAGAAATTTTACCTTTTATAAACTCACATAGTGCATTATATATCTCTGATGAATCTGCATATTTTTCGTTTACCTCAAGTAATGTAATATCAATCCACTGTTTTGATATACAGTATTTTAAATACTCCTCCGGACTTATTTTTCCAGCTTTCCAATCAACATAAACAGAATCTGTGGTATCAATCAGATTAGAAAGTAATATCTTATTTTCTTTTAGTAAGGTCATCACATAAGTCGTATAATCCAAAAGTGCTTCAGACATATCATTTACACAGGTTGGATTTCCACTCTGTAACTGCGACATTATCTCATTAATACCACTTTCCTGTGCAGATAAAAATTGATTATAAATTGCCTTTTCATTCTCAGATGCATCATCTTCGACAAAAGCCTCAATATTAATAACATTATTATCTATCAATGCAAAATAAACATCTGTGATAGGAATTTCTCCAGAACGTATCTTTGAATAAACGATTCCTGCAATTTCCTGCTCTAACAGCTTATATGTTGCTATCTGAAGATTTTTATCAATACTTAAATACAAATCATTTCCGGCAATTGGATCAGTACTGTCAATTACCTTAATAATTTTTCCAACATTATTGACATATACTTCTTTTTCACCATTGATTCCTCTCAAATAGCTTTCATAGTACTGCTCTAATCCGGCTTTTCCGATTATATCATTTGTTGTATATGTCTTATCATTTTCAGATAATTTATTATATTCATCGGTAGAAATCTTACCAGTATATCCAATTATAGAAGCAAAATATTCAGCATCGTTGTATTTTCTAATAGTATCCTCTTCTATGCTCACACCGGTAAGTGTATCTGAATGCTCATTCATATATGCAACTGTAGCATCAGACACATCCTGGGCAATAGTTGTAGTTTTATACTTGGAAAATCGATTTCCCTTGATTGCATATCTGATTACAACAATCTGGTACGCTGTCTCCTTATCATATTCCTCTGAAATATCAAAGCACTCTCTTTCATCCGAAGATAAATACTGCATAATCTGTTCAGCGGTAGCATTTGCCTCATCAAATCCTAAATCTTTATTATATTCTAATTTGTCATAAGAAGTTTTTCCAAAAACATCAGCTCTGAATCTGTTAAGGGTTGATCCCGAAACATTAAAGGAATATGTACCATCCTCATTGTAATCAATAGCAAAATCATTATAAATTGTTTCACCATTTCTTGAAATAACTGATATTATTTCTGCAAGCTCCGCATTTAATTCCTCGTTTTTTGAAGAATTACTTGTATAATCTCCATTATCACTTATTACAATTGAATAAGCCAGTTTATTATATGCAAGAAGCTCACCATTGCAATCATATATATTTCCCCTGGTTGCATCTACAGAAATAGGCTTTTGTATCTTCATTGTAAAATTTTCCTGATACGAAGCACCATTAATAATCTGCAAAGAAAAAACTCTTGCAATAACAATTGCAAAAAGAATAAAAATAACTGCAGCTAATACAAACAATCTTGAGCTGAAGAAGTTTTTTAAAAATTCTTTAATATCATAAATCAAATTTAGTCGCGCTCCTCTTCTCGTATACTTCTAACCACTGATTTATTTTCAAAAACACATAATACAATAAAATTGTAATAACCATTGTAAATACAAATTCAGGAATTATTATGGCCTTAAAATAATACAAGAAACTGAATCTGCTTCTTAGTAAAAACATGAAAAAATAAATTATTATATTGTAAAAAATATCACTTCCCGCAATAAGCAACAATGGAAGTTTAATATCATCAGGATAGAATCTTTTTTGGAATATTCCATTTACATATCCAATATACATATAGATTAAAGCATACACCCCAATACAAAAACCGAAAAATATGTCGATAAGAAGTCCCGAAAAAAATCCAAGCCACATTCCTTCTTTTCTTCCTCTCATTAATCCAAAAGATGATACGACAATAATCAAAAGATTAGGAGAAATATTTGTAATTGAAATTCTTGCAAATATTGTAGTCTGTATTAAAAAACAAATAGCAATAATAATAAAATATACTATATTACGTCGCATTTACGCTCCCACTATTCCTGCTGTGATTCTTCCTGCCCAGCTGAATCACCAGTATTTTTCATATTAGTTATTACAAAAACATTTTCAATATGCATAAAATCTACAACCGGGGTTATTGTACCTGATTTAGTAAGATTATTTGCATTTTTTTCCATTGAGGTAATGTATCCAATAAGAATTCCCTGATGATACTGGTCAGATACATATGAAGTGACAACAGGATCTCCTATTTTCACCTGATCATCCTCATCAATTAATTCATTAAAGGTTATTACCTTATCTTCATTCATTGATTTAAGATTACCTGATACGGTAAAATTATCCTCTGTTGTAGCAACCATGGCACTAACACGACTTGTATCATTAATTATACTTCTGATCTTTGCATAATTAGGTCCGACATCAGTAACAATCCCTACAAGTCCACTTCCTGCCATAACATTCATTCCTTTGGCAATCCCGTCTTTTGATCCCTTATCAATAGTAAAATTAGAAAACCAGTTATTACTGTCCATTGCAATTACACTGGCAGCCACCTTATCAAAGGAAGGATATTTTGCATCAAGCTCAAATAACTCCCGGTAATTATCAAGCTCATACTGTTCCAGTTTAATGGTATTCAGCTCTGCAGTAAGTTCATCTATCTTATTCTGAAGCTCCTTATTTTCCTCAAGGACTTCACTGAGCTTCTTAAAATCGTTAGCCTTATTAGAGATTGATGAACCTGCATTATTAATTCCTGACTGCATTGGTACAAAAACATATCCGGCAATATATTTTAATGGTCCACCGGAAATATTAAGTGTTAATCCGCCAAGCAGTAATAAAACACATACACCTGTCATAATAATCAAGGTGTATTTAGTTGAAACTTTTTTCTTTTTTGTTCGATATCTATTACGATAATTATTTCTCATGAATGCCTCGGTTAATTATTTTTTCATACTAAATGGTAATCTCTTGTATTTTGAATCTGAAACAATCTTAACAAGACCTCTCGCAGCACTTTCCTCCGGCTGTTCACAGGTATTAACCTTAATGTTAGTAATCTGTTCAAATAATTTATCAAGAGAATCTATCATTGAACCACCACCAGTAATATAGATTCCGGAATGGATAATATCCTTTGCAAGCTCTGGTGGCGTTTTCTCAAGAATCATTTTAATTGATGTACAAATTGACTCAAGATTGCCCTTCATAGCTTCATATACTACATCAGCTGTTATCTCCATCTCGATTGGAAGTCCGCTAACTACATCTCTTCCAACAATAACCATAGATTCCTGTCTGCCTGGAAGTCCTGAACCAATTGTCTCCTTAAGAGATTTTGCAGTCTTCTGGCCAATGATAAGATTAAACTCCTTTCTGATATGGCTGATAATACTCTCATCGAGACGATTTCCACCAAAATGCATGAGATCAGAAAGAACAAGACCACCTAAAGAAATAACCGATATCTCTGTAGTATCTGCTCCCATATCAACGACCATAATACCTGTTGGTTCATTAACATCTAATCCAAGTCCCACTGCATCAGCGATTGGCTTTTCACAAAGTAAAACGTTCTTTGGTCTTGATTTACTCTTATAGAAAACCTCATAAAAGGCTCTCTTTTCAACATCTGTTATATCTGTTGGTACAGCAACGATAAACTCTGCATTTTTTACATGAGCTTTCATCTTTGTCTCTAAAAATTCAAAAATCATTTTCTGAAGAATATTATAATCAGCAATTACACCTGCAACTACCGGAAAAATAACATTAATAGATTCCGGAGCCTTCTCATACATTGCATATGCAGCATCACCATATGCATAGATTTCATTTTTATTTATTAATGCGATTGTATTCTTCTCTTTAAGAATTTTTCCATTTGACTTACAAAATACTTTTAAATTATTAGTTCCAAGGTCAATTCCGTATACGTTATTACCCATTGATATTCTCCCTCTTAAGTTAAATTATTTGATGTTCCAAAAAACTATAATAAATATTGTCTCCAATTATTATGTGATCCATCAGCCATAAATCTAAGATTTCTGCACACTCGATAAGTCTTTTTGTCATCTGTATATCACTTGAGCTTGGTGTAGGATTTCCACTTGGATGATTATGCAGGACCACAAGCTTTGATGCATTTTTATCAAATGCTTTTTTGAATATATCTTTCTTTGACACAAAAGCACTGTCTACTTTTCCAATAGAAATAACTGCATCTCCAAGATATACATTTTTTGTATCAAAATAAGCTACAATAAAACGCTCATTTTCTTCATGTCTTAACTGTTCCATATAATATTCAGCGATGCTTGAAGGAGTATTAAGACTTATACTATATCCCTTACAGGTCTTTGATATACGAAGCGATAACTCAGCAATTGCCTTTAACTGAATTGCTTTAACCTTCCCAATTCCTTCAAACATCATCAGTTCTTCCAATGAAAAATCATACAGATTAAGTAGATTGCCATGATTATTTTGTAGCAGTGAATGTGCAATGTCTAATGAATTATATTCCTTAGTGCCGGATTTTATAATTATTGATAAAAGTTCGGCGTCAGACATAGCTGATGCGCCCATAGAAATAAATTTCTCGTATGGACGTTCTGATAATGGTAGATTTTTAATTGATTTTAAATTTTGCATTTTGTCCTTTCAACTCTCCCAAAGACAGCAAAATTCATTTTTTATTCTAGCACACCTAATCTAGCTTAACAATATTTCTCTCATAAAGTTTTTGTAAAGACATTAAAATGCCCACTTTTGCATGATACCATGTAAGACCACCCTGAAAATAAACTGCATATGGTGGCTTTACCGGACCATCTGCTGACAATTCTATAGAAGATCCCTGCACAAATGCTCCTGCAGCCATAATTACATCACTGTCATAGCCCGGCATTGCCCATGGTTCAGGTGTTACATAACTGTCAACTGGTGCAGCAGCCTGAATTCCCTCACAAAATGCAATCATGGCATCCTTATCATTAAATTCAATTGCCTGAATTATATCATGTCTGCTTTCACTTCCGTCTGGAACTACCTTATAGCCAAGCTTCTCATAAATTTTTGCGGCAAAAATTGAACCCTTAAGTGCACCTGCAACAACTGTAGGAGCTAAAAATAAGCCCTGATAAAAACTCTGGATAACACCAAGAGATGCCCCTACTTCTTTTCCAAGCCCTGGAGAAGTAAGTCTGTATGCTGCATTCTCAACACATTCTTTTTTACCAACAATATATCCGCCAATTGGTGCTAATCCGCCTCCTGGATTCTTAATCAATGAGCCAACAATCATGTCTGCTCCAACCTCTAATGGCTCCTTATCCTCGACAAATTCTCCATAACAGTTATCTACCATACAGATAACATCAGGCTTAATATTTTTAATAAAAGAGATAAGCTCACCTATTCTGTCAACTGACAAAGTAGGTCTTGTAGCATATCCTTTTGATCTTTGAATAGTTACAAGCTTTGTTTTCTCATTAATTGCATTTTTAATTCCGTCAAAATCAAAGCCACCGTCTTCAAGCAGATCAACCTGTGAATAAGTAACTCCGTACTCAGCAAGCGAACCCTTTGATGGTCTGATACCGATAACCTCTTCAAGAGTATCATATGGCTTTCCAACAGGTGACAAAAGCTCATCGCCAGGTCGCAGATTAGACATTAAAGCAAGAGCAAGAGCATGTGTACCACATGTAATCTGCGGTCTTACAAGGGCATCTTCCCCCTTAAAACACTGTGCATATACCTTCTCTAAAGTATCTCTTCCCATATCATTGTATCCGTATCCACTTGTATTCTGAAAGCATTCTGCACTTACTCGATTTTCCTGCATCGCATTAAGAACTTTAAGCTGATTATACTCAGCGTTATTATCAATGGCATCAAATCTTTCTTTAAGTTCTCTTTCAATCTGCTCACCAAACTTATATACTGCTGGTGCAATTCCAAGTTCTTTGTATTTATCAATTAACAATTTATTATCCTCTTTTCTTTTAGTATATCCAATGCATGCTCAAGAATTAATTTATTATCATAATTAAATTCTTGTTTATTAATCCATTCAACTTCTTTTTCTCTTCTAAACCATGTAAGCTGTCTTTTAGCAAAATGCCTTGTCTCATTTTTTATCTTATCAACAGCTTCATCCAAAGATAATATTCCGGAATAATAGTCAAGCAGTTCCTTATAGCCTAATCCCTGCATAGAAACCATATCCCTTGTATATCCCATATCCTTTAGCTTTTTTATCTCTTCAGGAAGTCCATTCTGCATCATAATATCAACACGCAAATCAATTCGTTTGTAGAGATTGTCACGCAAATCATTAAGTACAAAATATGCGAAATTGTATGGAGATTCTTTTTCTCTTTCTTTTTTATTATGCTCTGATATAGGTGCATTGTTCAGATGATAATATTCCAATGCCCTTATAACTCGTTTAATATTGTTCGGGTGAATAGTGTCATAAGATTCTTTATCTATATCCAGCAGTTTTGCATGTAAAGCCTCAGCACCATTTTTCCTTGCAAACTCTTCCATTTCTTTTCTGAAAGCTTCATCTGCCTTGGTTTCCTCAAAATTGATATCATATAGTAATCCCTGAATATAAAATCCAGTTCCACCTACAATTATAGGAATCTTATTATTTGCATAAATTTCATCCAGGGCTTCCTTTGCCATTTTCTGAAAAATATAAATATTAAATTCTTCATCTGGCATTAATTCATCTATAAGATAATGCTTTACTCCATCCATCTCCTGAGGCATTATCTTTGCAGAACCGATATCCATGTATTTGTATACCTGCATGGAATCTGCTGAAATTATTGCACCATTTATTGCTTTTGCAAGAGAAATTGAAAGCTCAGTTTTTCCAACAGCAGTCGGTCCGGTAAGAATAACCATTGGTTTTTTTGTCATTATATAATCCTCTTAAATTTCTTCTCAATCTCGTACTTTGTCATTGAAATAATTGTTGGTCTTCCATGAGGACAATTGTACGGATTATCAAGTCCAAGTAACTCATTAATAAGTGAATCAATCTCTGAATATGATAATTTATCATTTCCCTTTACTGCGGCTTTACACGACATTGATGCAATTTTTTCAAGAATAAGTTCAGGCGTATCCTTTCCTGAATAATTTGAAAAATCATCAAGCATCTCAATAAACAAATCCTTCATATCAAGATTGAACAGATTTGCCGGTATGGCACTTATCATGTATTCCTTTCCGCCAAAATGCTCTACCTCATAACCCATGCGTTTTATCTGGTCCATGTGCTTATTTAACATTTCAGTCTCACTGGCATCCAGACTTATAATTATGGGTGGACTTATTGTCTGTGATGTAAGTTCTTTGTCCTTTAATAATTTCATTGTCTTTTCATAAAGGACTTTTTCATGGGCCGCATGCTGGTCGATAATAAAGAGCTTATCATCATATTCAATAAGCCAGTATGTCTTAAAAAGCTGACCTATAATTTTATAATTTTTTCTGGCTTCTTCTGAAATAAAATTCGGAATAACATTTTCTAAGGTCTGCTGAACCGGATTTAAAATCTCAGACTCATCAATTTGTTCATTGTTCGATTTAATATTTGCTTTAGCATCTAAATCTGGTTCAACTATTCTTTCTATCTTTGATTTAACATCTGTTTCAGCTTTATCACTTAATTTATTACTTGTGTCTGTTATTTGTTCTGCATCTGTATGTGCTATTTTATTAATAAATATGTTACTTTTCACATCAGAATTATGCCTGTTTGATACTGTTATACCAACATTTGCAGAATTTTTCTGCGGTTCAAAATTAGCAGGTGCTTCTGCAACAAAACATGTTTTTTCCTGTCTTTTGAAATAATCATTAATTCTACTCTTTTCAAATGGTTCCGGAATTGATTCCTTATAAGTATGAACTACATTAGTCTGTTTCTTTTCCTCTATAGGAACCTCAGGAATCAGCTCTTTATTTGATAATCTGTTAAAAATTACATCCTTAAGCTGATTATAAATTTCTAAATTATTATCAAATCGCATCTCCATTTTAGTTGGATGAACATTAACGTCCAAAGCGGAACTGTCAAAGGTAAAATATAATGTCACAAATGGATACTGGTGCTGCATAAGGAAATTCTTATAACCATCCTCAACCGCTTTTGATAAGAGCTGACTCTTTATATATCTTCCGTTTATGAAGAAATTCTCATAATTTCTGTTTCCTCTTGTAATTACAGGTTTTCCAATAAATCCTTTTAATGAAAAAAGCTCTCCCTCATAATTGATATTAAGCACTGAGGATGTGATTTCACGTCCGTATATATGATAAATCAAATCCCTGATATTTCCATTTCCAGATGTATGAAGCTTAGTCTGATTATTATTAATAAATTTAAAAGATATATCCGGATGCGACAAAGCAAGTCTTTCAACCAGGTCACTTATATAAGAGGCCTCCGTCTGAGCTGCCTTTAGAAATTTTCGTCTAGCCGGTGTATTGTAGAATAAATCCTTTACAATAAAAGTAGTGCCATCCGGTGCTCCAATTTCTTCATTAAGAATTTCTTTTGAACCTTCTATAAGGTATCTTGTTCCTGTTAACTGACTATATGTTTTGGTGATTAACTCAACTCGTGAAACTGCACTAATGCTTGATAATGCCTCTCCTCTAAAACCAAGCGAAGAAATATTCAGAAGGTCCTCTGCACTTTTAATCTTGCTTGTTGAATGGCGTAAAAAGGCAAGTGGAACCTGTTCTTTGTCGATACCACCACCATTATCAGTTATTCTGATAAAAGAAATACCTCCTTCTTTTATCTCCACCGTAATGGCAGTTGAACCTGCATCAATTGCATTTTCCACTAACTCCTTAACAACAGAGCTTGGTCTTTCTACGACCTCACCTGCGGCGATTTTATCAATTGTAACTTCATCTAATAAAGCAATCTGAGGCATGATTAATCCTTCCTGTCAATTAACAATTTTTAGCCTTTTTCTGTAATTCATAAAGCTTATTTAAAGCTTCTATAGGTGTAAGATTTGCTAAATCAAGATTCTTTATTTCATCTAACACCTCGTTTGTATAATCATTGTCAAATAATGATAATTGTCTTACTTCTGTTATCTGAGGCTGTATGGTCTCTACTGAAATATTTTTAACAATACCTGTTATGTCATTCTCTAATAGATTATTAACAATAACCTTGGCACGCTCAACAACACTATCAGGAAGTCCTGCAAGCTTTGCAACCTGAATTCCATAACTTTTGTCTGCTCCGCCTTTTATAATCTTACGAAGGAAAACAATATCGTCGCCCTTTTCTTTTACTGCAATACAATAATTGTTTACATTGTCAAGCTTTCCTTCAAGCTCAGTAAGCTCATGATAATGCGTTGCAAAAAGAGTCTTTGCACCTAATAACTCAGGATTACTTATGTGTTCAACCACAGCCCAGGCAATGCTTAATCCGTCAAAGGTACTTGTACCACGACCTATCTCATCAAGGATAAGAAGAGAATTAGCCGTTGCATTTCTCAAAATATTAGCAACCTCATTCATCTCCACCATGAAGGTACTCTGTCCGGATGCCAGATCATCAGAAGCACCGACTCTTGTAAAAATCCTGTCTACAATTCCAATATCAGCAGATGTGGCAGGAACAAAGCTTCCTATCTGGGCCATTAACACAATAAGAGCACTCTGTCTCATGTATGTTGATTTTCCAGCCATATTTGGACCTGTAATAATAGATATTCTGTTATTACCATTATCAAGATATGTATCATTATCTATAAACAGGTCATTAGTTATCATCTTCTCTACAACTGGATGACGGCCACCTTTAATATTAATAACACCTTCTGTGTTAATATCTGGTCTGCAATAATTATTCTGTGATGCAACAAGTGCAAGCGATACAAAGGCATCAAGTGCAGCAAGTGCATGGGCAGTTTTCTGAATTCTTGAAACATTCCCTGCAATTTCATCTCTTACCTGTCTGAATAGCTCATACTCAAGACTCACAAGTCTGTCCTCAGAACCAAGAATTGTATCCTCAAGTTCCTTAAGTTCAGGTGTAATATATCTTTCTGCATTAGTAAGAGTCTGTTTTCTTACATAATAATCAGGAACTAAATCCTTGAAGGAATTTGTAACTTCAAGATAATATCCAAATACTTTATTGTATTTGATTCTAAGATTCTTAATTCCTGTAGACTCTTTTTCCTTTGCCTCAAGCTCAGCAAGCCAGGTCTTACCTTCTGTCTTTGCATTTCTTAATCTGTCAACCTCCTCGTTATATCCTTGGCGAATGATATCTCCGTCTCTGACAGAAATCGGAGGTTCCTCCTGAATTGAATCTAAAAGTAGTTTATGTAAATCCACAAGACAGTCAAAATCATTTTTAATTTCTTCTGCCAGATCACAGTTTAATCCGTCTAATACATTCTTTATATCAGGAAGCATTTGCAGAGAATTTCTAAAAGCAATCATGTCCCTGGGATTTGCTGACTGATAAGTGATTCTTGTTATAAGTCTTTCCAGATCATAAATCGGTGCAAGAAATGCCCTGAGTTCTTCCCTGCAGATTTCTTTTGAATTTAACTCCTCTATAAAGTCCTGTCTTTTTATTATCTCATCTTTATCAATTAATGGCTGCTTTACATAGCTTCTTAAAAGTCTTGCACCCATGGCAGTTTTTGTCTTATCCAAAACCCAAAGAAGAGAGCCTCTTTTCTGCTTTTCCCTCATAGTCTCAACAAGCTCGAGATTTCTTCGTGATGAGCTATCGATTATCATGTATTTTCCAATTGAATACGGATGGATATCTAGAATATTATTCAAGCTGTTTTTCTGTGTCTCGTAGAGATATTTTAAAAGCGCACCAGAGGCTATAACTCCTGCATCATAATCTTCAAGCCCCAATGATATAAGTGTCTTTGTGTTAAAATGCATAAGCAGTGTTTCTTTTGCCAGATCTTCTCCAAAAAACCATGAATCGAGCACAGAAACTGAAATATTAAGTCTGTCACGAAGGTCCGCAATATCGAATCCACTAATGTTGAATTCTTCATTGCATATAATCTCTGAAGGAGAAAATCTGTTAATCTCATCTAAAAGCTTTCTATCCGAATCTACTTCTGTTACTAAGAATTCACCTGTAGTAACATCGCTTGTTGCAATCCCATATATATCATCTTCCAATGAAATACACATAATATAATTATTGCAGGTCTCATCTAAAGAGGCCATATCCGTATTAGTACCAGGGGTTACAATTTTTATAACTTCCCTTTTTACAATACCTTTAGCCGTCTTAGGATCTTCTACCTGTTCACAGATAGCAACCTTATATCCCTTGGCAACAAGTCTGTTGATATATGTATCAGCTGCATGAAAAGGTACTCCACACATAGGCGCGCGTTCCTCTAATCCACAGCTTTTTCCTGTAAGTGTAAGCTCTAATTCTTTTGATACGATTTTGGCATCCTCGAAGAACATTTCATAAAAATCTCCGAGTCTGTAAAATAATATACAATCCTTATATTCTTCTTTTGTCTGCAGATAATGCTGCATCATTGGTGTAACTTCCAATTTTATAATCCTTTCTAATAGCCTGGCTTATATTTTTTTATAATAGCACAGGCAACCTTAATTCCGTCTGCGGCAGCAGATGTTATTCCACCTGCATATCCTGCACCTTCACCACATGGATAAATTCCCTCAATTTTACTTTCAAAAAACTGGTCTCTTTCAATTCGTACCGGTGATGATGTCCTGCTCTCAATTCCAGACATAATAGCATCATATCTGTCAAATTTATCAATGAATTTGTTAAAATGATTCATTCCCTCTATAAAGGAACGTTCCATATCAGGACTAAATATTCCTCTTAAATTTTCAAAAGCTGTAAGACCTTTTGTCTCAGAACCATAATCTCCATATGATGTAGAAACTTTATTATTACAAAAATCCCCAAACAACTGCTGAGGTATTTTTCCATTTGCAAGCTTAAAGCATTCTTCCTCAATTCGTTCCTGATACCTTAATCCTGCCAAAGCATCAGTAGCTCCAAAATCTTCTGGTGTAACCGAAATAATTATTGCACTGTTAGCATTTTTGCTGTTACGACCAGAGTAACTCATTCCATTTACAACAGTTCTTCCTTCTTCTGAAGATGAGTTAACCACATATCCTCCCGGGCACATGCAGAATGAATATACACCCCTGCCATTAGGAAAATTTGATGTAACCTTGTATGGCGACGCACCCAAAATATCACTATGCTCTATTCCGTACATAGTTTTATTAATCATAACCTGTGGATGCTCTACTCTGAAACCTACCGCAAAATTCTTAACACTCATAGGCACATTCAGATTCTGCAATTTTCTAAATGTATCTCTTGAGCTATGCCCTAAAGC
>JAXJVZ010000377.1:0-4648 GCA_036308285.1 Agathobacter sp.
CTTTGATATTCCATTCGAGACTTTCCTTGGATTTAAAGGTAATAAGGAGCCTGATATCGATCTTAACTTCTCAGGTGAATATCAGAGTAAGGCTCACAAATATACGGAAATCATTTTCGGTGAAGGGCAAACATACAAAGCCGGAACAATCGGTACTTTGGCTGATAAGACAGCTTTTGGATACATTAAAAACTATTACGAAGAGCGTGGCATTCATAAAAGAGATTGTGAAATTAACCGTATTGTTGAAGGATGTGTAGGTGTAAGAAGAACAACAGGACAGCATCCGGGTGGAATCGTTGTTCTTCCAATGGGAGAAGAAATTAATACCTTTACCCCAATACAGCATCCGGCAAATGATATGACTGTAGACATTACAACAACGCACTTTGATTATCATTCAATTGATCATAACCTTTTAAAGCTTGATATTCTTGGTCACGACGATCCTACCATGATTCGAATGCTTCAGGATTTGACAGGTGTAGACCCTACTCAGATACCTTTAGATGACCAGGCTGTAATGTCATTATTCAGAAGCACCAAAGCTTTAGGAATTGAACCAGAAGATATTGATGGTTGTCAGTTAGGTGCTCTCGGTATCCCTGAATTTGGTACTGATTTTGCCATGGGAATGCTTATTGACACCCAGCCAAAAGAATTCTCAGACCTTATCAGAATTGCCGGATTATCACATGGTACTGATGTATGGCTTGGAAATGCCCAGACACTTATTCAGGAAGGAACAGCCACAATTTCCACCTGTATCTGTACCCGAGATGATATCATGACTTATCTTATTCATATGGGATTAGAATCAGAAGAGGCCTTCAATATAATGGAAAAGGTTCGTAAAGGAATCATTGCAAAAGGAAAATGCAAGGAGTGGCCTCAGTGGAAGGAGGACATGATTGCACATGGAGTACCTGACTGGTATATCTGGTCCTGTGAAAAAATTAAGTACATGTTCCCTAAAGCGCATGCTGCTGCATATGTAATGATGGCATGGAGAATAGCTTATTGTAAGGTTTATTATCCATTAGCTTATTACGCCGCATATTTTTCAATCAGGGCAACCGGATTTTCATATGAATTAATGTGTCAGGGAAAAGAACGACTTGAAGCATACATGGCAGATTACAAGAAAAGAAAAGACACATTATCCAAAAAAGAACAGGATGTCTTTAAGGATATGAGAATCGTACAGGAAATGTATGCAAGAGGATTCACCTTTAAAAAACTTGATATTTATTCTGCTCATCCAAACAGATTCCAGATAGTTGATGGACAGTTGATGCCATCATTGAACAGTATCGATGGTTTGGGTGACAATGCAGCAATATCAATCTCCGAAGCCGCAAAGAACGGACAATTCCTTTCTAAAGACGACTTCAGAGAAAGAACAAAAGTTTCTAAAACTATCATAGAACTCATGAGTGACCTTGATTTATTCGGAGATATACCTGAATCAAATCAGCTTTCACTTTTTGATTTTGGAGCATAATATTATTTTTCAATTTTTCCGGGGCTGAAGCGTACTGCTGGTCCCGGATTTGTTGTAGAAGTATAGTACATTGTTCCCGAAAAATAATCTCTGAAATAAATATTAAATGGTGTGACATTAATATTTGTATACTCGCCTAACGCAAGAACCTTAAAATCAGTTCCATCATTTTTAATCATACATAAAGCAGGCTCATCCCCACTTCTTTGATAATAAATATAGCTTCCATATACATTATATATTTCAATGAAATCCTCTGTTAAAGTAATAGGATTATCAGATTGAATATTTGTATGTACAAGTGCATTATTGTTATTTACATCAATATAATATGCATTACCATCTTTTGAAACAATTGGCTTATAGCAATTGCAATCATAAACCATAGTTGATTCATCAGTTGTTGTATCATATCTATACATGCAACCATCCTGTGGACTATTATAAAAGAAATACTGATCTGATGTACTACATGTAAATAAATATTTGTCACTTAATTTTTCACGATTTTTACCATCTATACCAACCTTATATAAGGTTGTAGCAGTCTTTGAATCATAATGGAGATAGTAAATATAATTTCCGATTAATGATGCATAAATGCATGGATCTTCATCTAGTATTACAACTTTCCCGCCTTTTCTTGAAATTCTGCACAAACTATTTTTATTAAATGAGAAAAAAGAATACTCGGATTCTTTTCCGGAATTATCTCTTACATAATAAACATAGTTATCATCTGTATTGATATACATAACAGTATCATCACATAATTTAGTTAAATCGCCTCCCGAATTATCCATCGAATACAACTTATAATTATCATCAGGATTAGCAAAAAAAATTGTGCCATTACTTTCACAAAACAATCCTGCATTATATAGATTGCCTGTTGTGTTACCATTTACATATCCTTCATTGTATTTGACTCGATTTCTAAAATTATTAAATATCACTAATGAAATTACTATAAAAAGAACAAGTATTGTTATTATAATTTTTGCTTTTCTACTCATAAAAAATACCTCCAAAAAAATTATAACTTTTACATGAATATCTTGCAAGGCAGACTTGCCTTTCAAAACCTAATGAAATATAATTTTTTTAAAAGAATACGATAGGAGATTTTATGAGAGACTTATTAGAATTAAGAAATGAAATTGATGATATAGATAACAAAATTGTCGAATTGTATGAGAAGAGAATGCATATCTCTACTGAGGTGGCAGAGTATAAAATACAGACAGGAAAAAAGGTTTTTGATAAAGAAAGAGAGGATTCTAAATTAAATACTTTAGAATCAAAAGCATCAACTTCATTTACCAAAAGAGGTATTAGAGAATTATTCGAACACATTATGTCAATGAGCCGTAAAAAACAGTATCAGCTTTTAGCGGACAACGGTTTAACTTCTGATGAGAATTTTGAACAGGTAGAAAAGTTAGATTTTACAAATGCTAAAATTGTTTTTCAAGGTGTTGAAGGTGCCTACAGCCAGCAGGCTACAAAGGAATACTTCGGAGAGAACTGTGACTGCTACAATGTAGAAACATGGAAGGATGCTATGGAAGCCATTAAGAATAATGAAGCTGATTACGCAGTGCTTCCTATCGAAAATTCATCTGCAGGTATTGTTTCTGAAAACTATGACCTGTTAGTCGAATATAATAACTATATTGTTGCTGAGCAGATTATAAAAATAGATCACTGTCTTTTAGCACTTAAAGGGGCAGAGCTTGAAGATATAAAAACTGTTTACTCACATCCACAGGCATTAATGCAATGTTCAAAATATCTTGATTCGCATAGAGAATGGGATCGATTAAGTGTTAAAAATACCGCTTTCAGTGCTCAAAAAATCAAGGAAGACGGACTTTGTAACCAGGCAGCCATTGCAAGCACTATAACAGCAGATATATATGGACTTCAGATATTAGATTCTGCAATACAGAACAATAAAAATAATTCAACACGTTTTATTATTGTTACTAACAAAAAAATGTATGATAAGAATGCAACAAAGATGTCTATCTGTTTTGAAATCCCACATAAGAGCGGTTCACTGTACAACATTCTTTCACATTTTATATTCAACAATGTTAACATGACTAATATCCAGTCAAGACCAATTCCGGGCCGCAATTGGGAATACAGATTTTTTGTTGATTTTGAAGGCAATTTTACAGATACAGGAGTTGTAAATGCATTAAGGGGATTAAAGGAGGAGACAATATCTTTAAAAATACTAGGTACATATTAGTTTAATTCGGGGGTTTTTATGTCAATTAAAACATTTTCATCAATATATATTGGTTCTTTTGAAGTCACAATGAAAATCTTTGAGATTTCATCAAAAAAGAAGCTGCGTGAGATAGATTATATCCGTTCAAGACTAGATCTGGGTAAAGAAGCATATAAGCACGATAATAAAAGCATTGGTTATGAGTGCGTAGACGAATTATGTGATTTGCTTTCCGAGTTTAGAACCATAATGAACGGATATAAGGTTGACTCATATGAGATATATGCTTCTTCATTTTTTGATTCCGTTTCAAATAAAATGTTTGTATTAGATCAGGTCTATATCAGGACCGGATTTCAAATTAATGTCATAAACAATGTTACTCATAGATTTATCAGTTATAAATCCCTTGTTAACAATGAAGCATTTGCAAAACTGGTAAAAAAATCCGCAATCGTTGTTGATATTGGTGGTGCTAGTGTGCAGGTTACATTTTTTAATAATGGTAAACTTGAGTCAACACAGCACATGGAAATTGGTACAGTAAAATTACGTGAGTTATTGTATAATCCGGGTAATACGGAAAACACCTACCGCTCGGATATGGAAGAGTATATTGACAAGAAAATCAAGGCATATACTCATCTGTATTTTGAACAGAGTGTTGATTATGTAATCTTTATGAATGACAACGGAATGGAATTAATTCAGCGGTTAGAGAAGGATAATGAAGAGAATAATTTAATTAAAGCTGATAAATTATACAAATATCTGGAAAAACTTCAGCGTAAATCCTTGTCAGATATTTCTGAAGTATTAAGTCTTCCGGATGATTCAGATTCACTTCTCATTCCAACAATATGTCTTTTTAAAGCCTTTATTTCCAATTTACAGCCTAAAGA
>JAXJVZ010000378.1:0-3299 GCA_036308285.1 Agathobacter sp.
ATGAATAGAAAATTCATTGATGCGATTCTGGAATTGAGTGAGTATAACCGCTTTTCAAAAGGTTTATTTGGCTGGGTTGGTTTTAAGACAAAGTGGATAGAGTTTGAGAATGTCAATAGAATTGCGGGAGAGACAAAATGGTCTTTCTGGAAATTATTGCTATACAGTATTGAAGGTATAATCGGATTTTCAACATTGCCACTTGCTGTGTCTGCATTTCTGGGAATTTTGTTTTGTATAGTTGCATTTATTTTTATTATTGTGATTATTGTAAGAACGCTGGTGTTTGGAGACCCGACTTCAGGATGGCCGTCGCTTGCATGTATTATTCTGCTGGTAAGCGGTGTGCAGCTTTTCTGCATGGGAATTCTGGGAGCGTATTTGTCTAAAACTTATCTTGAAGTTAAGAACAGACCAATCTATATCTGTAAGGATAAAAATATTTGAGATAAGAACCTCCGAAGGCTTGCATGAATGCGCAGTGTCCATGCCCACGACTAATTTTGTCCCTGACCAATGCATGAATAAAAATACTTAAATATTGAATAATTTGTTGAAAAAGTCTTGACGAAGTCAATTTTCTGTGGGAAATTAAAACGTATGTAGAATAATAAAATAAAGAGAAACATTTATGAAATAGGAGGAATTTTTCATGAAGAAGAAAATGTTAGCAACAATCATGGCGCTTTCAATGGGCCTTTCAATGATGTCAATGGCAGCATGCGGAAAGACCGAAGATGATAATGTATTAACAATGGCAACAAACGCAGCATTCCCACCATATGAATACATGGATGGAGAAGAAATCGTAGGAATAGATGCTGAAATCGCAGCAGAGCTTGCCGAGAGACTTGATATGGATCTTCAGATTGACGACATGGATTTCAATTCAATTATCACAGCTGTTCAGACAGGTAAGGCAGATGTAGGTCTTGCAGGAATGACAAAGAACGAAGAAAGACTTAAGAATGTTAATTTCTCACAGACATATGCAACAGGTGTACAGGTAATTATCGTGGCAGAAGGTTCTGACATCGAGTCCCCTGATGATTTGGAAGGAAAGATGATTGGTGTACAGGAGTCAACAACAGGACATATTTATTGTTCAGATGATTACGGCGAGGAAAATGTACAGGCATATACAACAGGAACAAATGCAGTAGAAGCATTAGTAAAAGGAAAAGTTGACTGTGTAGTAATCGACAATGAGCCTGCAAAAGCATTCGTTGAGGCTAATGAAGGACTTAAGATTCTTGATACAGAGTATGTAACAGAGGAGTATGCTATTGCCGTTGCAAAGGATAACGACGAGTTACTTGAGAAGATTAACAAAGCACTTGACGAAATGAAGGCAGATGGAACACTTGATAAGATTATTAACAAGTACATCGAAGCAAAGTAACAGGAAGGTTATACAATGAAAGAATGGTTTGCTGATGTAGCATCACAATTTAATCAGGCGTTTATTGAAAAGGACCGTTGGATGCAGTATCTTGAAGGTCTTTGGGTAACTGTACGAGTTGCATTTCTGGCGCTTATAATCGGAATTATTATTGGTGTATTTGTAGCAGTAATCAGAACTGCACATGATTCAAGAAGAAAAAAGAAAGCTGGATTTGAAGATATAGTTCTTGATATAGCAGATGGAATCTGTAAGCTTTATCTTACAATAATTCGTGGAACACCAACGATGATACAGCTTCTTATTATGTATTTTGTTATTTTTACATCGACAAGACAGGCATTGCTTGTAGCGGTACTTTCTTTCGGTATCAACTCAGGTGCTTATGTTGCAGAAATTGTACGAAGCGGAATAATGTCTGTAGACCATGGACAGATGGAAGCAGGACGTTCTCTTGGATTAAATTATCGGACAACAATGATGAAAATTGTAATTCCACAGGCGATAAAGAACATTTTACCTGCACTTGGTAATGAAATGATAACACTTTTTAAGGATACATCATTAGTATCAGTAATCGCATTAAGAGACCTTACAAAGACAGCCTTATCTATACAGGGAGTTACATATCAGGCATTTATGCCACTTGTCGGAGTTGCACTCATATATCTTATCTGTGTAATTATAATGACAAAGCTTTTAGCAGTACTTGAAGGGAGGTTAAGAGCCAGTGATAGACGTTAAAAATCTAACAAAAGAATTCGATGGTCAGCATGTATTGCGAGGAATTGACCAGCATATCTATCCAGGTGAAAAGGTAGTAGTTATCGGACCATCAGGTTCAGGTAAAAGTACTTTTCTAAGATGCCTTAACTTACTTGAGGAACCAAGTGGCGGAGTCATCACATTAGACGGAGAAGAAATTACTTCTGATAAAGTAGACATCGATAAAATCCGTCAGAAGATGGGAATGGTATTCCAGCAGTTTAACCTCTTCCCACACCTTACAATCAAGGAAAACATCAAGCTTGCACCAGTAACACTCAAGCTTATGACAGAAGAAGAGGCTGACAAAAAAGCCTTAGAGCTTTTAGAGAGAGTAGGACTTCCAGATAAAGCCGATGCATATCCAAAACAGCTTTCAGGAGGACAGCAGCAGCGAATTGCAATAGCAAGAGCACTTGCCATGAACCCTGAAGTAATGTTATTTGACGAACCAACATCCGCCCTTGATCCAGAGATGGTAGGTGAGGTTCTTAACCTTATGAAGGAGCTTGCAGATGATGGAATGACCATGGTCGTTGTAACACATGAGATGGGCTTTGCAAGAGAAGTAGCAACAAGAGTTCTATTCATCGATGAAGGAAAGATTCAGGAGGACAGACCACCTAAGGAATTTTTCGAGAATCCACAGAACGAACGCCTTAAGGAGTTCCTCTCTAAGGTTCTTTAATAGTGGCAGAAAAATTACTAAAAAAATTACTAAAAATAATGGCTGGAGGAGATGTAGCAGTCAACAATGCTGCGCATTGCTCCTGCGGAGATATACTTCGGGCCAGGGGTTATGAAGGAATGTGGAGTTTTCACATTTTGACATAATCCCTGGCCCGAATTTGTATTCCATTTTCTGGAACTTATTGTGGCTTTTATTTGACTATTCTTTTGGTAGGCCACAAGCTGGCATTTTATTTTTACTAATGATTTAATCAGGTCAAAAGTGAAGAGTATACCACTAATAACTGGCCAGCCTATTATTTTTAAATATTCTTTAGCCTTATTACTCATTTATACCTCAATCAATATTAATATCAATAAAAATTTGGAATAAAGCGCAGAATATGGTATAATTATGTTTAATTTTTGAATGTTTTTAAAAGCAGCATAATGGGGGATAAAT
>JAXJVZ010000379.1:0-5890 GCA_036308285.1 Agathobacter sp.
AGTATAACGCCGATTGTGCTCTTTCCAACACCTGGCATTCCTATTAAAACTATGTTATCTTTCATGCTCTAATTACTCTTCTGTGCTTGTCTCAACAGACTCTGTCTCTTCTGTTATCTCTGTCTCTTCTGTTGTTTCTGTCTCTTCTGTTGTCTCTGTCTCTTCCGTTGTCTCAGACGACTCTTTTATCTGAGTGAAATAATCATCAAATTTAATTTTCTCAAGCTGTTTCTTATTTATCTTCCAGCCGTCATTCTCCTGCCAGCCCTGTAGCACTTCATTGTAATGAGAATCTTTTCTCTCCTTTATAATGCTTTCTCTGTTTGACTCAGTTGCCTCAGTATCTGTATCAGCATCAATTCTTGCAAAATAATAGCTGTTCTCTGTAGATATAAGAGCTGATGTCTGTCCTTCTGCAAGACTATCAAGTGCAGTCTTAAAGCTCTCCTCTAACGTGTCATTATCAGCATCATAAGTACCCTTTAATACCTCAAAGCCCTGTGCCTTCGCTGCATCCTCCAGCAACTGTCCTTCAGAGATAGCAGTCGCAATTGCCTGTGCTTTATCAGCAAATTCAGCCTTTTCCTCATCTGAATACGGTACATAGCTGTAGGTCTGCTGATCATACTTCTGATTATAATCAATCTGGACATATGAGTATGCTCTCATATTAGCTTCCTCGTCAGATACATCAGTATCAGCTTCAGCAGCAATTGCATCATACATCTTCTGCTTAATTGTAAATAATGTAAGAAGCTCCTCAACAAGATCCTTATCTGCACCCATCTCATTAAGTGCTTCCTTAGAGTTAGCTTCTATAAAATCATTTGCAGCAGTCTTAATTGCATTATTCTCATCCTCAGAGAGTTCAACTTTATAATCCTTCATATGTGCCTTAAGCGCATACATCTCATGAACTGTCTCCATTGTTGTATTCTTAACTTCATCCTGCATTGTTGTTCCGTCGCCGGAATAGCTTGTATCCCATACGCCTTCACTCATATACTGCTTATATAAATCATCCATACTTGCCTGCTGATAACGACAGAAGAAATTAACAAGACCGAGAGTTATTTCTTCATCTCCCATTGTGGCAATTGTAGCTTCCTTATTTATAGAACATGCTGTAACTGATGATGCCATAATCACTCCTGCTAACAGCATGGCTGTAATTCTCTTAAATTTCATATATCCTCCATTGTGCAAAATATTGCTAATACATTATATTGCTTTTCACACAAAGTATCAAGAGTTTTCTTCCTGCAATATAAGTATCTTCATTTGCTCTAAGAACTCTGACAATACATCAAGTGTGTCCCTGCTTTTTTCTCTTGAATTACTTTTTAGTATATAGGTAAAATACGGACTCTCTGCATCCATTGCAAATTTAAGGCGTGATGCATTCTTCTCAACAAATACAGGAATCATCGACGCATCAATCTTAGCCCTTGCAAAAAGCTTGATTTTTAGTTCATTTCCCTTTTGCACAATTTCTGTGACGTATAGTTTATGTGCCTTTGCCTTAAGACGTGCAATAGTCAGAAGATTAAGCACGCTCTTTGGTGGTTCTCCAAATCTGTCAATAAGCTCCTCAAGCATCTCATCACATTCCTCGTCATTCCAAAGTCCTGCAATTCTTTTATAAATGTCAAGCTTCTGAAACTCATTGGCTATATATGTCGGAGGAATAAATGCATCTGTTCCAATATCAATTGATGTATCAAACTTATCCTCTATAGCCTCCTCGCCTTTTGCCTCTTTTACTGCTTCGTTAAGCATCTTACAGTAAAGATCATAACCGACAGCCTCCATGTGTCCGCTCTGCTGTTCTCCAAGAAGGTTTCCGGCTCCTCTGATTTCAAGGTCACGCATGGCAATCTTAAAACCGCTTCCAAGCTCAGAATATTCCTTGATTGCAGCAAGTCGCTTCTCCGCAATCTCCTTTAGCATCTTGTTTCTTCTATACATCAAAAATGCATAAGCAGTTCTATTTGAACGTCCTACTCGTCCTCTAAGCTGGTATAGCTGGGAAAGTCCCATGTTATCTGCATCGTGAATTATCATTGTATTAACATTTGAAATATCAAGTCCAGTCTCTATAATTGTTGTAGAAACAAGCACATCTATTTCACCATTTATAAAGTCATACATGATTTTTTCAAGCTGGGTCTCTCGCATCTGACCATGTGCAAATGCCACATTGGCATCTGGGACGAGTGCCTGGATTCTATTTGTCACTTCGTCAATATCTTTTACTTTATTGTATACATAATATACCTGGCCTTCCCTTGCAAGCTCACGGTTTATTGCTTCCCTTACAAGCTCATCATTATATTCCATGACATATGTCTGTATAGGCATTCTGTCCATCGGTGGTTCCTCAAGAACACTCATATCACGAATTCCGATAAGACTCATATGAAGGGTTCGGGGAATTGGAGTTGCTGTGAGTGTAAGAACATCGACATTATTTTTCATCTGCTTGATTTTCTCCTTGTGAGCTACTCCGAAACGCTGCTCTTCATCTACCACAAGAAGACCTAAATCCTTAAACTGGACATCCTTAGACAAAAGCCGGTGAGTTCCTATTATAATGTCGACTTCACCCTTTTTTATTTTCTCAATTGTTTTTTTCTGCTCTGCCGGGCTTCTGAATCTGCAAAGCAAATCAATGTTCACAGGAAAATCCTTCATCCTCTGCGAGAAATTATTGTATATCTGCTGTGCCAGGATTGTTGTAGGCGCAAGATATGCTACCTGCTTACTGTCCTGTACCGCCTTAAACGCTGCTCTTATTGCAATTTCAGTCTTTCCATATCCAACATCACCACAGATAAGACGGTCCATGATTTTGTGGCTCTCCATATCTTTCTTTGTCTCTTCTATTGCAAGAATCTGGTCGTCCGTCTCATCAAATGGGAAAAGCTCCTCGAACTCTTTCTGCCATACTGTATCCGGTCCGTAAACATAACCATTTTCCTGCTCTCTTGCTGCATAAAGCTTTACAAGATCACCTGCAATCTGGCGAACAGCACCACGAACCTTCGACTTTGTTTTCGACCATTCCTGTCCACCTAATTTATTTAACTTTGGCTTTCTTGCATCCTTACCGGCATACTTTTGGATAAGCTCAAGCTGGGTTGCAAGTATATATAAATTTGAGCCGCCTGCATACTGGATTTTAATATAATCCTTCATCTTGCGGTCGACTTCTATTTTTTCAATTCCGCAATAGATTCCCAGTCCATGATTCTCATGTACAACATAGTCTCCTACTGATAAATCAGTAAAGCTTGCAATCTGCTCTCCCTCGTAAGTGCGGTGTCTCTTTTTCTTCTTTTTCTTTTCTGCCCCAAATATATCAGTCTCTGTGATTACGGCAAACCTTAAGATAGGATACTCATATCCTCTTTTCACCTTGCCATAACAAACCATTATCTGGCCTTCAAGCAATTCGTGGTCATAATCTTCTGTGTAAAAACTGCTAAGTCCTTCGTCAAGAAGATCATCTGCAAGTCTCTTTGCCCTAGATCTTGAACCTGAAAGAAGAACAACTTTATAACCATTTTTCTTATATCTCTTTAAGTCCTTTATTAAAACTTCAAAACTGTTATTGTATGAGCTTACACTTTGTACGTGAATTCCATATTGTCCGTTCGAATGCAGGCCTCTTGACTTTGTATCAAGAGCCGCTACTGCAATGCACGAATATTTTGCGAGTTTTCCCACTATCTCCTTATGTGTGAAAAGCTCCTTCATCTGTCCTGGCAGTATATAGCCCAATGCCAGCCGCTGCTTCATACTCTCGGAAAACTCGACTTCGGTCTGTTCTCCCCGCTCTATACATCTGCTTAACTCATCAAAAAATACATATGTCCTGTGCTCATCAAAATAATCCAGAAGGCAGTTTTTTTCCCCTGCAAAATAGGATAAAAATGCGTCCATTCCCGCACACATATTAAGTTCTTCCCATTCTTCTGCATGCTCTTTTGCCATAGAAAGAACTCTGTAGGCTTCCTCTGTTTTCATCTCAGCTCTTAATTTATCTGACACTTCCTGTGCTTCTGCAAGGATTTTTTCAATTCCCTTTCTCTTCTCGTCATCAGAAAGTACAAGCTCGCAGGCCGGATATATGGTAAGCTCGTCTAGATTTTCAATGGATTTCTGGCTTTCCGTGTCGAAACTTCTTATAGTATCTACCTCATCTCCCCACATCTCAATTCTGGCAGGGTTCTCCTCTGTTAACGGAAAAATATCAAGAATTCCACCTCTAAGTGCAAACTGCCCCATTGCCTCTACCTGATACTCTTTTTCATATCCAAGTGCTACGAGCTCGTCTGCAATTTTCTTAAGGTCTATTTCGTCTCCCGGCTTAATCTGAAGAATGCCATCCCACAAATTCTGTGGCATGGCCATTGTATTCATTAATGCATCAAAGGTTGTAACCAGTGTGGTATATTCATTCTCTCTGATTGATTTTAATGCATTTATTCTCTCCGATGTAAGCAGGTTTCCTCTTAGGTCTGACTGATAAAACAGAACATCCTTTGCCGGATAATACACTACATTTTTATCGAAAAATCTATAATCGTCATACAACTCTCTTGCTCTTTGCTCGTTTGCTGTCACGATTAATTTATTCTTCCTGTCTCCAAATCCGTAAATCAAATGCGGCTTTTGCTGGTCAATACAACCTGTGATTGAAATCAAGCCCTTATTCTCTGCTGTCTTAATCATGTCCTCAAAGCCGCTTAAGCTCTGAAGTGGTTCTACAAATGTTTTCACATAAGCCCCCTATTTTTTTGCATTAAATTTATTCATGGCGCCATCAACATCGCCGTTTATCATAAGAACCGTCGCATCCATGGCATCCTTTATCGCTTCCTCTACCTTCTGCCGGTCTTCATCTGAAAATCTTCCAAGTACGTGGTCTGCAAGGTCCCAGCCCTGTGGCTTCTCACCTACTCCAACTTTTATTCTCATAAAATCTGAAGTTCCTGTCATGGCAATTATATTCTTAATTCCATTATGCCCTCCGGCACTTCCTTTTTTTCTGATACGAATGTTTCCCGGTGCAAGAGAAATATCATCAAAGATTACCATCATGTCCTCTTCTTCGTCGAGCTTGTAGAAATTCATTACCTCAGCAACTGATTCTCCGCTTAAGTTCATGTATGTCTGAGGCTTAACGAGAAGTACCTTAACTCCCTCTATTATTCCCGTTCCGCAAAGTGCTTTATGTTTTTTGTCATTAACACTAATATTATATTTATTTGCTAATGCATCAATTACATCGAAACCAATATTGTGTCTCGTGTGCTCATATTTCTTATCCGGATTACCCAGTCCAACTATTACAAACATTTTTTGTTTCTCCTTAGATTTGTGGCTCGAAATTGTGCTTTCAGGCCTGCCTGTATGTACCTGTTGCAGACGCGCTCTCGCTCGGTACACAACGTAGCGGTACTAAATTCGCAAGGCACCGTTGCCACCTTGCTCATTAAGTGCCGACGTTGTGTATACGGTCTGCAACAGGTACATACAGGCAGGCCTGAAAGCACAATTTCGAGGATAGGTTTTTGACGTTTTTTATTTTGTCGCGGTATTTGTGCGATATTTGCGAGATCTTTTTGGCGATATCATCGTAGAATATTGCGCGACATTTTTGTGGCGGTATCATCGTGGTGTTTTGCACAACCTTTTGGGTGGTATCATCGTAGTGTTTTGCACGACATTTTTAGCTTATCTCATAATAAAACAGATACTGCTGCACAATTCCGGCCACCCCTTTGTAGCGATCGAAGTCGAAGCCGTTTTGGTAATATTTTGCTAACAGCTGCTTTACATGAGTATCTATTGGGAATGCATCTACGTGATGAAGGCCGAACAG
>JAXJVZ010000380.1:0-9399 GCA_036308285.1 Agathobacter sp.
AATCAAAATATGACAGCTACCTTGTGGGAAAAGACGGAGAGGTTGCTGAGGTTACTGATGCTAGAGGAGTAAAGCAGGAAAAGTATGGAGAGACGATAAAGGACTCGGTTAAAGGGGATAATCTTGTTACAACCTTAGATTACAATATTCAGAAATACTGTATGCAGGCAGCTGAGACTACATATATAAGAAAAGAAGCAGACAGTGTGAGTATAATAGCAATGAGTCCCCAGAATGGAGAAATACTTGCCATGGTAGATTATCCGGAGTTTAATCTGTCTGACCCATTTACCCTGACTGAAGAATATGAGGGCTGTGAGGATATAAATCTGATGTGGAGAAACAGCTGTCTTAACGACACCTATGAGCCGGGTTCAACTTTTAAGATAATAACTGCAGCAGCCGCCCTGGAGGAAAAAGTGGTGGCTCTGGATGACTCCTTCTATTGCCCTGGATATATTGTGGTGGAGGATAGAAGAATCAGGTGCAGTAAGGTTAACGGACATGGGTCACAAACGTTTCCGGTTGCTATTCAGAATTCCTGTAACCCGGCCTTTATTACAATCGGACTAAGGCTTGGAGTAGATAAATATTATTCATATTTTGAAAAATTCGGGCTTCTCGAAAAGACTGGAATTGACCTGCCCGGCGAGGCGGGAACCATTATGCATAAAAAGGAAAATATGGGGCAGGTAGAGCTTGCGACAGTTGCCTTTGGGCAGTCCTTTCAGATAACTCCTATACAGCTTATGACAACCGTTTCTTCGATAATTAATGGAGGAACCAGAGTGACGCCTCACTTAGCAAAGGAGATAAAAAAAGATGATGGAACACTTATAAAAAGTTTTGAGTTTACAACGCAGGATGGAATCTGTTCAGAAGAAACCTCCTCCACAATGAGAATGCTTCTTGAAAAGGTTGTGTCTGAGGGTGGTGGAAATAAGGCTGCGGTTGATGGCTTTAGTATAGGTGGTAAAACTGCAACCTCACAGACTATTCCCAGAAGCGAGAATAAGTATATTTCATCGTTTTTAGGTTTTGCTCCGGCAGATAACCCACAGATAATGCTGCTTGTGAAAATCAATAATCCAAAAGGTGCATATTATGGAGGAATGATAGCCGCACCGGTGGCAGGAGAGATATTTGATGACATACTCCCGTATGTTTTAGGAACTTGCGAAAAGTAGATTAATAAATTATACTAAAAGGTAAAAGATTGGAGGAACGACAATGGAATTAGAAGGAAAGAAAGTTCTCGTTGCAGGAACAGGAATCAGTGGAATTGCAGCGACAGAACTATTAGTAAATAAAGGAATTAATACAGTTCTTTTTGATGGTAATAAGGAACTTGATACAGATAAATTATATGAAAAAAGTGAGATTTTAAAGGAAGTACCTTTAATTCTTGGTGATATAGATGACGAGCAGTTAAAGACAGTAGATGTAGTTGTTTTAAGCCCTGGAATACCAACAGATTTACCTATGGTAAATAAGATGAGAGATATGGGAATTGAAATCTGGGGAGAGATTGAACTTGCATATTATTTTGCAAAAGGAAGAATTATCGCAATAACAGGAACAAATGGAAAGACCACTACTACAGCATTAGTGGGAGAGATTATGAAGAACTACTATGAGGATGTAAAGGTGGTTGGTAATATCGGTATTCCATATACATCAGTAGCAGCAGAGACTACAGATGATACCGTAACTGTAGCGGAGATTTCAAGCTTCCAGCTTGAGACAATTCATAATTTTGCCCCTGAAGTAACAGCAATTTTAAATATTACTCCTGATCATCTCAACAGACACCATACAATGGAATGTTATATTGAGACAAAGGAAGATATCACAAAGAACCAGGATAAGACAAAGACATGTGTGTTAAATTATGAGGATGAGAATCTTCGCCCATTTTTCGATAAGTGCCCTGCCAGCGTTGTATTTTTCAGCAGTAAGACAAAGCTTAAAGAAGGCTTTTATCTTGACGGGGAAGATATCATGTATGCGCATGAGGGAAAGATAACTAAGGTTATCAATGTAAATGAGCTTAATATTCTCGGTAACCATAATTACGAGAACGCTATGGCGGCTACAGCTATGGCTCTTAACTTTGGTGTTCCAATGGATAAAATTGTTGAGACATTAAAGAAGTTTGTAGCTGTAGAGCACAGAATAGAATATGTTACAGAAAAACGTGGGGTAAAATTCTACAATGACTCTAAGGGAACTAACCCTGATGCGGCAATTCAGGGAATCAGAGCTATGAATCGTCCTACAATGTTAATTGGTGGTGGATATGATAAGCAGTCAGAGTACGATGAGTGGATAGAAAGCTTTGATGGTAAAGTAAAGGAACTTGTTCTCATAGGACAGACTGCAGAGAAGATAAGAGATTGTGCCCATAAACATGGTTTTATGAATACAGTAATTTTTGAAACCTTTGAAGAAGCAATAAATTATTGTTATGACCATGCCGTAAGTGGTGATGCAGTGCTTTTATCACCTGCATGTGCAAGTTGGGGAATGTTTCCTAACTATGAGGAGAGAGGAAGAATTTTTAAAGAGATAGTTAGAAATTTAGAGGAGTAATCAGTGAAGAAAAAAGCTCAGGAAAAAGAAAAGCAAATTAAATATTTTGATTACAGCCTGCTTTTTATTGTGATATTCCTGCTGTGTTTTGGACTTGTAATGCTTTATAGTTCAAGCTCATATACATCAGCAAACAAATATGGTGATGCTGCAAGATATCTGAAATTACAGTTAAGAAATATTCTTTTAGGATCTGTGGCACTGATTTTCTTTGCAGTACAGGATTATCGTAAGTGGAGAAAATTTGGACTTTTTGCATACGTTTTTACTTTTATTCTGTGTGCAATTGTACTTATTCCGGGTATTGGATCAAGCTCGCATGGATCGTCCCGGTGGCTTTCTCTTGGACCGGTGTCGTTTCAGCCGTCTGAGATTGCAAAGCTTGCAGTAATAATTTTCCTTGCTGCTGTCATAGAAAAAATTCCAAAGCAGATGGGGAAGTTTATGACCCTTGTTAAGATATTTGCCATAATGTCGCCGCTTTTTATAGTTATTGCATCGACTAACTTAAGTACGGCGGTTATTGTATTTGGAATATGCGTATGTATGTTCTTTGTTTCCAGTCCTAAATATCTGCAGTTTATAATTGTAGGAGCAATTGGTATTACTTTTGTCGTTATTTTCATAATGACAGCAGGTTACCGAGGTGACCGAGTAAGCGCCTGGCTTCATCCTGAAACTGCAGGAGACAGTGGCTATCAGACTCTTATGGGACTTTATGCAATAGGTTCAGGTGGACTTTTTGGAAAAGGCCTGGGAGAAAGTCTTCAGAAGTTGGGAAACGTCCCGGAATCACAGAATGATATGATTTTTACAATTATCTGTGAAGAGCTTGGTTTATTTGGCGCTGTGTGTGTGATTCTTTTGTTTATTCTTTTATTATGGAGAATGATGGTTATTGCTAACAATGCAAGGGACCTTTTTGGTTCACTTATTGTTGTCGGAATAATGTCACACATAGCAATACAGGTTATACTTAACATAGCCGTTGTGACAAATACTATTCCTAATACAGGAGTTATCCTGCCATTTATAAGCTATGGAGGAACTTCGATTATATTCCTTATGGCGGAAATGGGGCTTGCTCTTAGTGTGTCTAAGGGAATAACACTTGAAACTATAGATTAGCCGGAGCGTATATGATAAAGGAACAGAGAAAAAAGAAAAGAAAATTTATTAAATTTTTGAAAATATCAGGTACAGTATTTGTTGTTTTAGCGATAGCATTTCTTATAGCATTCAAGCTTTTTACTGTAGAAAAAGTAGAGGTTGAAGGAAATGTAATCTACGATGAGGAAACTATCAAAAATGCAGTATTGTATGATGATTACTCCTGGAACAGTTTATATGTGTTTGTGAAATACAAATTTATAAAGACTAAGGAAATTCCATTTATTGATACAATGGCAATTAGTCTTAAGAATCCACATACTCTACATATAAAAGTATATGAGAAAGGTCGTCTTGGTTATGCATATATACCAGAGATGGATATGAATGCGTATTTTGATAAGGATGGACTTGTAGTAGAAACTTCAAAGGAAAAGATAAATGATGTTCCAATGATAAATGGAATTAAGTGTGAAAAGGTCCAACTCTATGAGAAGCTTCCGATAGATGAAGATGATTTGAGGGAAATACTCACGCTTACCCAGTCTTTAAAGAGAAATAAGATGGTGCCGGAGAGTATCACATATGGGGTGCCTGACGAGCCTGTGGTGTCCTATGGAAATATTGAGGTTGTTATAGGCGATACTTCTTCACTGACACAGAAATTAGCGCGTCTTGAGGCTATTATGCCGTCTCTTGAAGGTATGAGTGGAACACTACATTTAGAGGATTGGAGTGAAGAAAGCACAAATATTGTGTTTGACAAGAAATAATTTATACAAAAAATAACAATTTCTAGTTGATTATTTGCTGGAAAAATTATATTATATTGTAAGGTATGAACAGTAGAATTATATTTGTAAATATTTGTTAATAGAAAGAGGAGGAAGAACCTTGCTTGAGATAAGAACAACAGAGGCTGATGCCAGTGCAAAGATTATAGTTATCGGAGTAGGTGGCGCTGGAAATAATGCCGTTAACAGAATGATTGATGAGAGTATCGGTGGAGTAGAATTCATCGGAATTAATACAGATAAACAGGCACTTCAGTTATGTAAGGCACCAAGCCTTATTCAGATTGGTGAGAAGCTCACTAAGGGATTAGGCGCAGGAGCACAGCCTGAAATCGGAGCTAAGGCAGCTGAGGAGAGTGCAGAGGAATTAGCTGCAGCAGTAAAGGGCGCAGACATGGTATTCGTTACTTGTGGTATGGGTGGCGGAACTGGTACAGGTGCAGCTCCGGTTGTTGCAAGAATTGCTAAGGAGCAGGGAATCCTTACAGTAGGTGTAGTTACAAAGCCTTTCAAATTTGAGGCAAAACAGAGAATGATTAATGCCGTATCAGGTATTGAGAGACTTAAGGAGAGTGTTGATACACTTATCGTTATTCCTAATGACAAGCTTCTTGAAATCGTTGACAGACGTACAACAATGCCGGATGCACTTAAGAAGGCTGATGAAGTATTACAGCAGGCAGTACAGGGAATTACAGACCTTATTAATTTACCTGCACTTATTAACCTTGACTTCGCTGACGTTCAGACAGTAATGAAGGACAAGGGTATGGCACATATCGGTATTGGTAGTGCTAAGGGTGATGAGAAGGCTATTGAGGCTGTTAAGCTTGCAGTTGCATCACCATTATTAGAGACAACAATCAATGGTGCAAGCCATGTAATTATCAATATTTCCGGAGATATCTCTCTTATGGATGCTAACGATGCAGCAAGCTACGTTCAGGATCTTGCAGGAGACGATGCTAATATCATCTTCGGTGCCAAGTTCGATGAGACAATGACAGACGAGGCAACAATCACTGTTATTGCAACCGGACTTGAAGAGGTAAATACACCAATAGTAGCAGCAACTCCTGTTGCTAACAATACTGTTCCAACAATGCAGGGACGTATGGTTTATCCTACACAGCAGCCTGCTGCTACAACAGTAAGACCAACAACTACAATCCAAAGACCAGTGACTCCTATGCCACAGGCTACAACACAGTCAGTTGGTTCAGCACCTTCATTAAATTCCAACTTCACAGGAATTCAGAGACCAAAGCAGCCAGAGAGCACAGTTAAGCCTGTAGAGATTAACATCCCTGATTTCCTTAAGAATTCAAAGAGATAAGAATTAGTTTTTTAGACCACGTTCAGATGAGCGTGGTCTTTTTATATTCTGAAAAGGTTATTTGTATATTAAAGAATATTTGTATATTAAAAAAATATTTGTATATTAAAAAAGTTATCTATATTTAAAAGGCATAGATGTGATTTGAACTGTGTGGAGTATATGATGTTTATGACAGAATATGATAAAAAATTCAGCCGACATGAATATAATTTATATAAGAGGTGGTGCTTATATATAAATTCTATTTAGATGTCTTTGCCATACAGAACTTTTTTATGAATGGGGCAATTATTTTGCTTACACTCTGGGCTATGAAATATCCTGTTCTTCCTGGAATCAGAAGGATTATAATCTGGGATATTTTAGGGATTGTATTAAGTGTATTTCTACTACTATTACCTATTAGTTATCGTTGCTATGAATTAATTTCTTTTTTGATAATTATTCCTTTAATGTGTATGGGGGTATTGGGGATATGCAGGAGAAGAGCTGTATTAATGGTCATAATCTACTCATACATTGTAGCTTTTCTATTGGGAGGAATATCACAGGCGATTGATAATCATTTTGGCAATTTTTATATCTTTTCAATTGTGGTGTGTTTTATAAGTATATGTATATGGAATTCCTGTAGGAAAGAGACTAAAAGATTATATATTTGCAAGCTTATATACACAAATCCCTTAGATGGTAAGAAAAGAAGCAGCAAAGTTACAGGCTTATATGATACAGGAAATGTCTTATGTACTAAAGATAACAGGCCGGTATCCATTGTAAGCGAAAAAATACTCGGGCTTCTTAATGTGCAGCAAGAACCGATTCTGCTAAGTTACAGTACTGTTGCAGGAGTAGAAGTGATGGAGGTTTATAAGATTGATTGTCTTAAAATTTTTAAAAATGGAAAGGAGATAAGTATTAATTCTGCATACATAGGTAAAATGAGTAATCAGATACTTAAAGACAAGAAATATCAGATGATTTTAAATGGAGGAGTGTTTGATGAGACGGATTATAAAGAGACAGAATGCAGTGTGTCAGAAAGTGATAAGCAGGGGAATTGTAAGAAGTATACATAAAATGAAGAAAAGTATAATGCTTTTTATATGTGGCAAAGAAGATGAGGTTTTTTACATAGGGCAGGCAGAGGTTTTGCCGCCACCACTTGAGAAAAGTGATGAAAATATGTGTATTCTGGCACTTGGAGATGATGAAGCCTTAAGCTGTTATACAAAGGAACAGGCGAGAAATCAGCTGATATCACATAATCTCAGGCTTGTAGTATATCTCGCAAAGAAGTTTGAAAATACAGGTGTGAGTGTTGAGGATTTGATTTCGATAGGTTCGATTGGTCTGATAAAAGGCATTAATACTTTTAATCCGAATAAAAATATTAAGCTTGCTACATATGCTTCAAGATGTATAGAGAATGAAATTTTAATGTATTTAAGACGCAACAGTAAGATTAGAATGGAGGTTTCATTTGATGAACCTCTTAATATGGACTGGGACGGAAATGAGCTTCTGCTATCTGATATCCTTGGTACGGATGAGGATATTATATACAAAGATATAGAGACAGAGGTTGAGGTTAACCTCTTAAGAAAAGCACTTGATGAATTAAATCCAAGGGAAAAACAGATAATTAAAATGCGGTATGGAATAGATTGCAATGACGGCAATGAACTGACACAAAAGGAGGTCGCAGATGTTCTTGGAATATCGCAGTCGTATATATCAAGGCTTGAGAAAAAAATTATTCAAAGATTAAGAAAATCCATTCAAAAAGTAGTATAAAGTGGTATTATAAATACAAAAGATAACTCATTAAGGAGATGAATAATTATGGTATTGGAATTCTTAGGGGCTGACCGCGAGGTTACAGGCAGCTGTCATTACCTTTCTTTTGGGGATAAGAAAGTTTTGGTAGATTGTGGAATGGAGCAGGGACCTGACCTTTATGTAAATCAGGATATTCCTGTAAATGCTGCAATGATAGATTATGTATTTATTACACATGCACATATTGATCATTCAGGACTTCTTCCACTTTTATATAATCACGGATTCAGGGGCGAGGTCTATGCGACAAAGGCTACAACAGAATTATGTAGCATTATGCTTAAGGATTCTGCCCACATTCAGGAATTTGAAGCAGAGTGGCGTAATCGAAAAGCCAGAAGAGCAGGACTTCCAGAGGTTACTCCAATGTATGACATCAATGATGCTATGGGGGTAATGCAGCATTTTTTGCCTTGTGATTATGACAGTATAGTTACGATTTGTGATGGCTTACAGGCCAGATTTACAGATGCAGGACATTTGCTTGGTTCAGCATCGATTGAACTCTGGGTTACAGAGGGCGAGACTACTAAGAAGCTTCTTTTTTCAGGAGATATTGGAAGTGGCAACAGACCACTTATCAAGAATCCAAAATATCTCGAGGAAGCAGATTATGTAATAATGGAATCAACTTATGGTAACAGAAACCATGAGGCACCACCTGATTATGCAGTTGAGCTTGCCAAGGTCATGAACATGACTTTTACAAAGGGTGGAAATCTTGTGATTCCAGCATTCTCAGTAGGTAGAACACAGGAGATGCTCTACTTTATGAGACGAATTAAGACAGAAGGATTACTTCCAGAGTTCCCTGGCTTTGAGGTTTATGTTGACAGTCCTCTGTCTGTAGAGGCTACCAATATTTTTAATGCGAATGTATCTGACTGCTTTAATGAAGAGGCATTGGAATTAATAAAACAGGGAATTAACCCAATAAGATTCCCGGGACTTATGGTATCAGTCACATCGGATGATTCTAAGAATATAAACTTTGACTCCAAACCAAAAGTAATTATTTCTGCATCAGGAATGTGCGAGGCTGGACGAATCAGACATCATTTAAAGCATAATTTATGGAGAAAAGAAAGTACGATTCTCTTTGTTGGATATCAGGTTCCTGGAACTTTAGGACATTCATTACTGAATGGAGTAAAGACGGTTAAGCTTTTTGGTGAAGAAATCGAAGTAAAAGCTGACATCGTAAAGCTGCCTGGTATAAGCGCCCATGCTGATATGGATCACCTTACAGAGTGGATAAAGGCACTTAAGAACAAGCCTGAGAAGGTATTCATAGTCCATGGAGAGGAAAGCACAGCAGAATTTTTTGCCAACCATGTAATTGAAGAGACCGGTTATGTTGCACTTGCTCCATATAGTGGTGATACATATGATCTTATCTCGGGTGAGAAGATTGCTGAAGGCAGCCGCGAGCATGCAAAACCTAAGGTAAAGGCTTCTACTCGCAAGGCTAATACTGTATTTGACAGACTTCTTGTCGCAGGTGAGAGACTTATCTCTGTTATACATAAATGCCAGGGCATGGCAAATAAAGATCTGGCTAAGTTTGCGGACCAGATTACTGCTTTGTGTGATAAGTGGGATAGATAAGTAGGGACGGGGCTTTTGGCCTGCAATGTCATTAAGATAACATGTCCATAAAATATATTTTATCATTATTCTGTTTAATTCTACATGATTTCCTATATGTTATGCGAAAAAATTGCT
>JAXJVZ010000381.1:0-6257 GCA_036308285.1 Agathobacter sp.
CAACGATACCGCTCTGAGCTCGACCATTCATCTCAAGAGTGTAAATATAATAACATTCTTCCTCATCTTTAATAAAAGCCCCATTAGCAATCCATTCTTTAATCATTGATGAAGCCTTCTCATATACTTCTCTTGAATACATATCATAATCATCCGGAAACTGAGTCTCTGCTCTGTCGATTGCTAAAAATGACTGTGGATTTTTCTCAACTACAGCCTTAGCTTCTTCTCTATTGTATACATCATATGGTAATGCAGCTATTTTATCAGCCATATCCGCAGCTGGTCTGACACATTTAAATGGTTTAATTATTGCCATAAATTTTCCTCTCTATTCTGTAAAATTGTTCAAAAACATTATTTATAAATCTTATAAAGTAAAAAAACGTATTATAAAAATACGTTTTTTACATAAATATATTATTTGATTACTCTTACTCTAAGTACACCGTCAATTGCCTGTAATTTTGCAACAACATCTTCAGTTACAGTTGAGTCAACATCAAGGAGCGAATAAGCATAATCTCCCTTACCCTTATTCATAAGGTCAGATACATTAATATCTGCCTCTCCAAGAATTGTTGTATACTGTCCAATAAGACCTTTAACATTCTTATGAAGAATTCCAATTCTTCCAGCTGTTGTGCATGCACCCATACTACAATCAGGGAAGTTTACTGAATGAACAATATTACCATTCTCAAGGTAATCTCTTACCTCTCTAACAGCCATAATTGCACAGTTATCTTCTGACTCTGCTGTAGAAGCTCCAAGGTGAGGTGTAACAATACATCCCTTTGCTCCAACTGTTGTTGTATTAGGGAAATCAGATACATACTTACCAATCTTACCAGCTGCAAGTGCATCAACCATTGCCTCTTCATCCACAAGTAAATCTCTTGCGAAGTTAAGAACAATAGCAGTTGGTTTCATAAGCGCGATTGCATCTGCATTTACCATCTTCTTTGTCGAATCAAGAAGTGGAACATGAATTGTGATGAAATCACACTCACGGTAAATATCATTTACATCTGTTACATGCTTAACCTGACGATTTAAGCTCCATGCTGCATTGATTGAAATATATGGATCGTATCCATATACTTCCATGCCCATGTGAATTGCAGCGTTAGCCACTAAAGCTCCAATAGCTCCAAGACCTATAACACCAAGCTTCTTTCCTGAAATCTCTGTTCCTGCAAAGTTCTTCTTCTGCTTCTCAGCTGTCTTTGCAATATTGTCATCATTCTGGTTAGCAAGGCACCAGTCAATACCACCAACGATATCTCTTGAAGCATATAACATACCTGCAAATACAAGCTCCTTAACACCATTTGCATTTGCTCCAGGTGTATTGAATACAACAACTCCCTGCTCAGCACACTTATCAAGCGGAATATTATTAACTCCTGCTCCAGCTCTTGCAACTGCAAGGACCTTATCACCAAGCTCCATATCGTGCATTGCTGCACTTCTAACTAATGCTGCATCAGCATCCTTAATATCTTCAACCTTCTTATAATCCTCTGAAAAAAGCTCAAGGCCTACTCCAGCAATTGGATTAAGACATGCATAATTGTACATCCTTCATTCTCCCTTCAACTAATTAAGCGTTCTGCTCCTCAAACTTCTTCATGAAGTCAACAAGCTTCTCTACACCTTCCTTTGGCATAGCATTGTAGATAGAAGCTCTCATTCCACCAACTGTACGGTGTCCCTTAAGATTAACAAATCCAGCCTCTGTTGCTTCCTTGACAAACTTGGCATCAAGATCAGCATCACCTGTTACAAAAGGTACATTCATAAGAGAACGATCTTCTTTTCTAACTGTTCCCTTGAATAACTTGCTCTGATCAAGGTAATCATAAAGAATAGCAGCTTTCTCTTCATTATGCTTCTTCATTGCCTCAAGTCCGCCCATCTTCTTGATCCACTTAAATACCTTACCACAGATATAAATTCCGTAGCATGGTGGTGTATTGTATAATGAATCATTGTCTGCCTGTGTCTTCCACTTAAGCATTGTAGGTGTTCCTTCAAGAACATCATCTGTGATAAGATCCTCTCTTACAATTGCGATCACAACACCAGCTGGACCTATGTTCTTCTGAACACCACCATAGATAACACCATACTTTGTGACATCTACTGGCTCAGAAAGGAAGCAAGATGATACATCACTAACTAAAATCTTTCCCTTTGTATTTGGAAGAGTCTTAAACTTTGTTCCATAAATTGTGTTGTTCTCGCAGATATATACATAATCAAGATCATCTGCAATATCAAGATCTGAGCAATCAGGAATATATGAGAATGTCTCATCTGCTGATGATGCAAGCTCTACAGCCTCACCATACATCTTAGCTTCCTGATATGCTTTCTTAGCCCACTGTCCTGTTACAATATATCCAGCTTTCTTATTCTTCATAAGGTTCATTGGAACTGCAGCAAACTGCTGTGATGCTCCACCCTGTAAGAAAAGAACTTTATAATTATCAGGGATATTCATAAGCTCACGAAGATCAGCCTCAGCCTCTTTGATGATTGTGTCATAAACCTTTGATCTATGGCTCATCTCCATAACAGACATACCACATCCGCGATAATCCATCATCTCATCTGCTGCTTCTCTTAATACCTCCTCAGGTAAAACTGCTGGTCCTGCAGAAAAGTTATATACTCTGCTCATTTTTTATTTCCTCCTAAACTCTTTGACTATTTATTTTTCTCTTCATAATCCTTCTGGTCAAATGACTCATTAATTGGTGTTCCAGGTGCAACCATTGGCCAGACCTTATCATCTGCATCAATGATACAGTCAAGTACAAATGGCATCTTACACTCTAGCGCCTCAGCAAATGCTGCCTCAAATTCTTCTCTAGTTGTTACTCGTCTAGCCTGTGCTCCCATAGCCTCGGAAAGCTTTACAAAATCAACACCATCATCAAGAATTGTTGCTGAATAATGCTTATTATAGAAAAGTGTCTGCCACTGACGAACCATACCTAAAACATGGTTATTAATTACAACTTCAATAAGTGGAAGTTTTTCTCTTGCTGCTGTAGCAATCTCATTCATATTCATTCTAAAGCAGCCGTCTCCTGCAATATTTACAACCTGACAATCTGGGTTTGCTGTTGCAGCTCCAATAGCAGCTCCCAAGCCATATCCCATTGTTCCAAGTCCACCAGATGTAAGAAGTTTTCTTGGTTTGCTATATTTATAGTACTGGGCAGCCCACATCTGATGCTGTCCAACCTCAGTAACCATAATTGCATCTCCCTTTGTCATCTCATAAACTTTTTCAATGATATAAGGACCGCTTAATCCTTCTGGATTATATGTAAGCGGGAACTTCTTTGTATATTCTTCTATATGTGCTATCCATGCCTCATGATTCTGCTGTTCAAGCTTAGCATTTAAAAGCTTTAACACTTCATTCAAATCACCGATAACGCTGGCATCAACCTGAATGTTTTTATTAATCTCAGCAGGATCAACATCAATATGCAAAATTTTTGCCTGATGAGCAAATTTCTTTGGATTTCCTAATACTCTGTCGGAAAATCTTGTTCCAACCGCGATAAGTAAATCACATTCACTTACGCCAAGATTAGAAGCCTTAGTTCCATGCATTCCAAGCATACCTGTATAATTTTGGCTTGTTCCATCATATGCACCCTTACCCATAAGAGTGTCACATACAGGTGCATCTACAAGTCCTACAAATTTCTTAAGTTCCTTATCGGCACCTGAAATTATAGCACCACCACCAACAAATATATATGGTTTTTTAGACTTATTTATGAGTTTAAGTGCTAATTCAATGTCTTCATTGTTTATTTTTTCAGCTGAAGGAGTTGGGAAAATAATTTCTTCTTTCTTATACTCAACCATGTTAGCAGTTACATCTTTTGTAACATCAATAAGTACAGGGCCTGGTCTGTTACTTCTTGCAATATTAAAGCCTTTTCTAATTGTAGATGCCAATTCTTTTACATCTTTAACAATAAAGCTGTACTTTGTAATAGGCATTGTAACACCGGCAATATCAATCTCCTGAAAACTATCTTTTCCAAGAAGTGATACACCTACATTACATGTAATTGCAACCATTGGGATAGAATCCATATATGCAGTTGCAATTCCAGTTACGAGATTTGTAGCTCCAGGTCCGCTCGTTGCAAAACAAACTCCAACCTTACCTGTACTTCTTGCATAACCATCAGCCGCATGTGAAGCACCCTGTTCATGTGATGTAAGTACATGCTTAATTTCCGGATGCTTATATAATTCATCATATACGTTTAAAATCGCTCCGCCGGGATAACCAAATACAGTATCTACTCCCTGCTCTTTTAAACATTCAATAATAACCTGTGATCCTGTTAATTGCATTTATCTAACCCTCTGTTTCTAATTCTACTGTTCTTCTGGAAGTGCAAGGATTGCTCCTCTATTTCCTGAAGTAACAAGAGAAGCATATCTCTTAAGGTATCCTGTTGTAACCTTTGGTTCTCTTGGCTGCCATTTAGCTCTTCTTTCAGCCATAACCTCATCAGATACATCAATATCAAGCTTCATGTTTGGAATATCAATCTTAATGATATCACCTTCCTCAACAAGGGCAATTGGTCCACCAACTGCAGCTTCTGGAGAAACATGACCAATTGAAGCTCCTCTTGAAGCTCCTGAGAAACGACCATCTGTAATAAGAGCAACTGTGCTTCCAAGTCCCATACCAGCAATTGCTGATGTTGGATTAAGCATCTCTCTCATACCAGGTCCCCCCTTAGGTCCTTCGTATCTTATTACAACAACATCTCCGGCTACGATTTTTCCACCCTTAATTGCTGCAATAGCATCCTCTTCACAGTCGAATACTCTTGCCGGACCTTCATGAACCATCATCTCTTCAACTACTGCAGAACGCTTTACAACAGATCCGTCTGGTGCAAGATTACCCTTAAGTACTGCAAGTCCTCCAGTCTTTGAATATGGATTATCAACAGTTCTGATTACCTCTGGATTTCTATTTACAGAATTTGCAATATTCTCTCCAACAGTCTTTCCTGTAACAGTCATACAGTCAGTATTAAGTAATCCGATATCAGCAAGCTCCTTCATAACAGCCCATACACCACCTGCTTCATTAAGGTCTTCCATATATGTAGGACCTGCTGGTGCAAGATGACATAAGTTTGGTGTCTTCTCACTGATTGGATTTGCAAAACTGATATCAAAATCAAATCCTATCTCATGTGCTATAGCTGGAAGATGTAACATTGAGTTTGTAGAACATCCAAGAGCCATATCAACTGTAAGAGCATTCATAATTGCATCTTTTGTCATAATCTGTCTTGCTGTGATTCCTTTTCTCCAAAGATCCATAACAGCCATTCCTGCGTGTTTTGCAAGACGAATTCTCTCAGAATAAACAGCTGGAATTGTTCCGTTTCCACGAAGTCCCATTCCAAGAGCTTCTGTAAGACAATTCATTGAGTTAGCTGTATACATTCCTGAACAAGATCCACATGTAGGACAAACCTTCTCAACAAATTCCTCAACATCGTCTTTTGTCATTGTTCCAGCAGCATATGAACCTACTGCCTCAAACATAGAAGAAAGACTTCTCTTCTGTCCTCCAACATGACCTGCAAGCATTGGACCACCTGAAACAAAAACAGTAGGAAGATCAAGTCTTGCTGCAGCCATAAGAAGTCCAGGAACATTCTTATCACAGTTTGGAACCATTACAAGTGCATCAAACTGGTGTGCAGTTGCCATACACTCTGTAGAATCAGCAATCAAATCTCTTGTAACAAGAGAATATTTCATACCAATATGTCCCATTGCAATTCCGTCACATACAGCAATTGCTGGGAATACTACTGGTACTCCACCAGCCTCTGCGACTCCAAGTTTTACAGCTTCAACAATTTTATCAATGTTCATATGTCCTGGTACGATTTCATTGTAGGAACTAACAATACCAACCATAGGTTTTTTCATCTCTTCAGCTGTAAAACCTAATGCATTAAACAAACTTCTTGCTGGTGCCTGTTGCATTCCAGCTCTAGCATTATCACTCTTCATACTATTTTCCTCTCTTTCAGAATCTGTATAAAATATGTCAATAAATTAAACTCTCTCAGAAATCAAATCTCCCATCTGGGCTGTTCCCACCTGAGTTATTCCTTCTGTACTCTCTCCTGCCTGTGGCATAATATCGATTGTACGATATCCTTCTTTTAAAA
>JAXJVZ010000382.1:0-8405 GCA_036308285.1 Agathobacter sp.
TATCTTTTCAATTAGTATACATTAACCCCGATGTCAACATCCACCATATTACTTCTTCCATATAGTCTTTAAGTATTTCACGATTTATGCTGTCTCTAATATATTTTTAAATCATAGTATATATAAAAAGGATTTTATATGAAAATATCAACCACACCTTTTGCAATTGCACAAATACATGGAAACGAAGAGTTTCCAAACTTAAATGGTGTTGCATTTTTTTATCCATCATCTATGTACGGAATATATGTACAGGTTGAGGTTTTTAATCTTCCTGACCAAAATCTTCCTTACAGCTCTGGATTTTTTGGAATGCATATACATGAAACTGGAAATTGTAATAAACCATTTGATCAAACCGGTGCACATTACAGCCCCCAGACAATGAAGCATCCCAATCATTTAGGAGACCTTCCTCCACTGCTTTCACACAATGGCTATGCCTGGTCTGCCTTCTATGATGGTCGCCTGTCATTATCAGATATTCTGAACAGGTCACTTATCATTCATGGTAACAGAGATGATTTTACTTCACAGCCTTCTGGTGATTCCGGCAACAAAATCGGTTGCGGTGTAATCATCCAACTGTAATAATCTAACGATAATAATACTAAAAGCTTGCTATCTCCATAAAAGTAGCAAGCTTTTTATCATTATTCTTCCAGATTTTTCTTCCACTGCTTATTCGCCCAAACAGCTATGATTACTGCCATTACAAAAACAATAATTTCAAGTGCCCAGGCTGGAACACCATTTCCACTTACTATTACAGTCACTGCATCCACTACAAAATGGAATACAAGAGCCATCCACAAGCATGATTTCTTGCCTTTTACAACTGCAATCCATACTAAAACGGAAAATGAAATATGTAAAATTACCGCAAATACTCGCTCAAAATCTCCTAGCAAAAACATATATGATGGTGTCGAAATAAGTCCATCTATAGCCTGCTGCATTGTCTCTTTCTGCTCCGCGCCAAGTGGTTCTAATAACGACTCTATCTGTCCCGCATTAATCATCAATGCATAAATGAGATTATTTAACATTCCAAGTCCAAGTAAAAACATTGCTTCAAATCCGCCATGTCCTGCTCCATACATTAATGCATTGTGGAAATTATCATAATACTTTTTTAATAAGAATTTCATTGCAAGAAAACGACCAGTTTCTTCGAATACCGCGGCCGCAAGTCCTGCATAAATACCGTACAGCCAGATATTATTCTGAATTGCTTTTCCTGCCGGTGATAATAGAACAACTGTATGCAAAATCTGTTCCAATATCATTGCAAAAACAAACCATACTGCACAGCCTATAAAGAATACCTTAAGCGACGATTTGTATTTTACTTTAAATACAATCGCAAGAATTGTTGGGATAGCAATTGCAAATACAATCCCGAAAATAATTAATCCAATTGATAAACCTGAAACCATGTAAACCCCCCTTAGCTTTTTATTCTCCTGGTTCACTTGAAATTACTTTACCACAATTCCAAAGCTCCGCCGTGCGCTTTGCTGCCTCAACTCTCTGCTCTTCTGTCTTAAAATCAATGTTGACTGAATGGCATCCGCACTCTAAGCACATTACATAATATGAGCTTCCGCATTCCTCTTCTAACAATGCTCCACCTCCACAAAGCGGGCAATCATTTAAATCTACTAATTCATCTATGTTCATTTTGTTCGTCCTCCTTAATACCTATAATACTATTTTTTTCGAATTTATTGTATATAAAACTTATAATAAACGCTAAAATACCGCACATGAAAAAGCCTGCTGCTTTGCCAAGTGACGAATTATATTGAATATCTATTAACAAAAGCTTTGCCATACTGATAATTGCTGTTATCAGGCCATACAGTCTTACAGGCTTTGCCTCAATTTTAAATCCAAGCAATACCCATATAATTGCTGCAACAAAGAAAGCAACACTTAGAACTATTGTTGTTTTTTCCAGCGATGTAAATATGATAAACAGATAGAAGCTTAGCTTAATCATTGCATATATTTGCTTCATTGTCTGCCTGCTTGAAATAAAACGTCCTACATTGTTCATAAATATAATACAGCCTATCAATAATGTGAGGTAATAGATATAACCCTCATCAAACCATAAGAGTTTAACAGTTACTGTCATTGCACATATTACACTTGAAATATCTGCTACACATACCACAGCTTTGTTCTTCTTTTTGTTGCTTAACAGATACTTAAATGTCATATCTATTGCTAAAAGGATTAAGAGCACTATCGTTCCTCTAATATCTTTATATAGATTTATATTTTCAAATATATCATTCAATAATTGCAGTCCTGCGATTCTGACTACTATACTTGTCCACGCTTTTATTGAGTCACTATTTTTTATATCTGTTTTATGGTAAATTGCAACCAAGACTGAGGATGCGGCAAGTATAAGTATTCCTGTGAACAGGCAGTCATTTACGAAAACAGACAGTCCAAGTGTAGCAACTGTTGCTATTATATATTTTTCATCTGCTTTTAGGCATCCGATTACAAAGAACACAACTGGCACTAATAGTACAAATATTGAGCTATGGATATCAAGTGCGAGCGCTGCAATTGTAATAGTCACTATATCTGCAATTTGTATTACCAGACTGCTTTTATATTGGTCTTCCTTTGTAATTTTTGAGTAATACACCTTTGTAAACCAGATACTAAGTAAAGATATTAAATAAATCGCTGTACAAAATATGTAATTATCCAGTCTAAAATCTGTATTTTCACTTAAGACTTCATGTGAATAGATGAAAAATCCTAAAACAATGAATAATATCCATTTATGCAATACATTGAATACAAAATATGGACTTATCTGCCTGTTCGTAATGTATGTAAACTGTGCTAAGCATGTTGCAACTAATATTATAAATAACAGCGGATTTCTTGCATCAATTACTGAGTATCCTAACACAAGAAACAGAATTCCTATTAAATTACTTATCGTATTAGAGTAGTAAAATCTGTTATTTGCCACCCCATATATTACTGCGGATAAGATAAAAAATACCATCAACACCGTAAATTTTGCAGTATCATCCGCTCCAATGCATTTGAAGGTTCCTAAGATTACGGAAATAATAATTCCGAAATTTCCTACTATGCTAAATGTTCTGATGCTATTTTTTGCAACTGCTGCAATTCCTACTGCCCAAACCAATATGAACAAATACAGAACAATATCTCCAATTGCTTTAAAATAAATATTACTCATCAGAATTGATATGTACAAGGCGCCCATTCCACACGCTGATAAAATCATGTAGAAGAGCTTTCCGGTTTTTTTTAATAACAATAATCCTACTGCTATAAATGCTGTACTTACCGCATACATGGTAATCATCTTTATGGTGTCGGTAATATATGGTAATATTGCTACTGCAAAAAATATGATACTTATAAAAATAAGCACTGATGCCATTACCCCCATCGATGATTTACCGATGAAATTCTCTATGTCGAACTTCTTTTTTGACACCTGCGACTGATGTGCATGCTGTGGCGCTGCTACAGGGGGTGGTGCCATTGATACCCCCGTAACCATAGCCTGTGCCATAGGGGGTGGTGCAGCCATAGTATGCTCTTTTAATATATATAATTCCTTCTCCAATTGTTGCAGTTTAGAAGTATCATAATCAATCTGTCCCTTTAATAATTGAATTTCCCTTTCCAATTCTTGTAATGTCATAACTTTTTCCATAGAATTATTTCCTATCTTCTTCTATCTATCCCCATTCTCTTATAATATGCGGCTTTATCATCATACATCATACTCTCCGCCTCAGTCAGCAGCTTTTCAAGCTTACCATGTCCCTTATCCTTCCATACAAAACCAACGGCCATTATTACATCATTCTTATTGGTACTTTCCCTCAAATCATTAATCTTATCACCAAGTTCGTCTTCATCAATCTGCGGACAAATTGCCAGGAATTCATCTCCTCCCATTCGGAATAAACCATATCCGGCAAACGAATCTTTCAAACATTGGCAGGCCCTGTATATAAGACGGTCGCCTGCTGCATGCCCCTGCTGGTCGTTAACTTTCTTAAGGCTTGTGATATCGCAGTATACTACTCCTACACTTTCGTTTAGCTCCATATCTTCTATATATTCATACAAAGCATGGCGGTTGCCAATTCCGGTAAGCTGGTCGCAGTAACTCATCTTTTGCAGCTCTTTCAAGAGATTTCGTCTTTTCAGACAGGAAACAATAAAATGGCCTACGATTTCAAGCATGTTCTGTGCATAATCCATTGATTCTCCTGGTGGGTTGTCAACACCATAGAAGCCGATGATTTTCCCGGCATCATAGAGCGGAACAACAGTCAGAGAGTGAATATTCTGCCTATATAAGTTCTCATACTGAAGAGGATCCTCTTCCTTAATATCCTCTAAATCTTCGATGAGAATTTTTTTATTCTCACTAAATTTCTGATACCAGTTGGCACATATCTCAGCTGGAAGATTCTGTAGATTGTCAATCTCAGGAGTTACACCATTTGCAACCCATTCATATGTATTATCATCACAACCGTTTTCATTTCTTTCAAAAACGTAGGTTCTTTCTCCCTTTAATGCTTTGCCAAGATATTCAAGAAGTACATCTATTGATTTATCTGGTGTCGGTGCCTGTAGCGCAATTCTAAAAGCCTCGTTGGCAAGCTTCTCCAAATCCTGATATCCACGAAGCTCCCTGCCCTGTCTCTCCTGTGCACTTACATCCAAATCAAGCTCTATCAGATATTTCCTTCCGTCCTCTTCTATCACAGAATCCTTTACTAACAAATGCTTCTCGATAACAGGATTATAATAGCTCCATTCCTTAAAAGCTCCGACCGTAAGCCCCTCTCTTCCACATAACATACATGGGGCACTATTTCCCTGAAGAACCTGATAACATTTCTTCCCGACAAGCTCTTCAGGAGAATTAAATCCATAGGTTTCACGGGCCTTTTTGTTCATGTACACCAAATCATAATTGTCCATATCTGATACATAAACAAATTCATTCATATTTTCAAAAAATTCATATATTTTCTTCATCTTTTCCGCCTATTTTATCTCATAAACTGGTTTAATTTTTGTATTCTGACAGTTCTTAAAGAAGCTTGCAAAAACACGCTCTATTATCATTTGAATATTCTGGGAATGAGCTTCTGTCAACACAATCAGATACTGGCTTTCAGATACTCTTGACATAACGTCGACCTTTCTAAGTGATTGAAGAATACTGTATTCTAAAGCCTTCATTGCCTCATCCACCTCGGACATTGACACATCATCTTCCCACTCAAGCGAGATAAGAACCGTGCTAAAATCAATGCCATATCGAGTATGCATTCCGTTAATATACTGATATAACCTTCCCATGCTGTCCAATTCCATTTTTATGGCACCTGGCTCACAGCTTTCGCTAATAATATCACTTACTATTTTTAAAACATCATTCTCATACTCAAATGACTCATTTTCATTTTTACTAAGGTTTAATGCGCCTTCATCTAATAATTCAAGAAAAACATCTGTCATATTCGGATCAAACTGTGTTCCACGACCTCTGATAAGCTCTTTTCTTATCACATCCATCGGAAGAGCTTTTCTGTATGCCCGGTCTGACAACATAGCATCATATGCATCCACAATACCTACAAGCCTTGCCTCCTCAGGTATACTTTCGTGCCCTACTCTGTCCGGATAACCTTTTCCGTCATAACGCTCATGATGATTTCTTGCCACCAGATACATATCCGACAAGCTTGACACACCTTTTAACATGTCTGCTCCAATTGTAGTATGACTCTTAATTACTTCAAATTCTTCATCTGAAAGACGGTCAGCTTTATTAAGTACTCTGTCCGGAATTCCAATCTTTCCTATGTCATGGAGCAGAGCCTTGTAACGCACCCTGGTTATTCTGTCTTCATCCCAGCCCAGACGCTTTGCAAGTATTACCGCGTACTCCGCTACTCTGGTAGAATGTCCTTTGGTGTATATATCTTTTGCATCGATTGCAGTGACTAAAGTCTTAATGATTTCCTCTGAGATTTTCTCTGCCTTTTTATTCTCTGCATATTGAATCTGCTGGACAACCATATCGTTAATACATGTTACAACCACACTTATTCCGAAAATCAATACACCGAATCTACTGTATTTTCCAAGGTCGCCTACCTTTATCGTGTAACAGCGAACCAAATCTGCAACTGCACATACTGCAACTGTAAATACTCCCACAAAAAGGAAATCGATTTTCTTTTTCTTTTTTACATTATTAAACGCGCTGAAAAGCACTACTGCTATCACAATCGTAAGCAGTCCATGTGATATAAATGCCATATCCATGAAATCGACAATATTAAGTATCTGTAAGGTCAGCTGGCCTATGATATTAATTCCTGTCAACATCATCAGCACACGCATAATGTTCTTATATGATTCCGATGCTGCATAAAGATACATCTCAGTAAAAAATGGTGCAAGCATCAGGCTGAAAAATACAAAGTTAGAATACAAAACCTGGTTTCCATAGAAAATCATCGGCACCTTTGTCTCTATCAGATGATAGACAAATAATACTATAAAATACATACCTATGCTGAATAGCTTGGTAAATTCCTGTTTTGATTCTCTCTGGATAGCTGCGAATAGCATAAGGATTATTCCACATGCAAGTATTCCCAGACAGCATATAAGTGACATAATATTGCTCTTTAAGAAATATAAAATTGCCACATCCCTGTCTCCTATAACCATCTTGGTCATATAAGAAGCATAATTTTCATATGGTGACTGCATCTCTATCTTAAGAGTCTTGCCAGAGGCATCCTCCGGGATATCTGCAAATACCATTACACTTCCCGGTGTACTTCCTATAAAACGTTTATCATTCATTCCGAATGAATAAATCATCTGATCATCTGCAAATATCTGTAGTCTTTTATCTGCTGATAGAAAACACAATGTCTTACCACACATTTCAGTAGAGATTTTTTTACTTGCAACAACTATCTCATTTTTCTCTGATTTACCATAATACGGCATCGTTGATATCTCTCTTGTTTGTCCATCTGCTGTTGTAATGCTCCAGCCTTCATTGCAGTCGCTGATATCATCCGTAGCCTGGGTTGCCAGCTGAACCTTTGATGTTCCAACAATTATTCCCATAGTTACAAACTGCAATATAAAGATTACAATTATAACCTTTGTTATACTCCTGATATTTTTCATCTTTTGCCCTCAAAAATTCATATTTATATATCACTATTATATATTTCAGTTAAATGTCTCGGCAATATCAAAACATAACTGTTTTAAAAAATTAGGTGCTTTCTATGTGAAACTATGTTATCGAATGTGAAATCCTCTTTCAGCCTCATCAATCTCAATTATTTTATATGAAATATCTTTTATTCCAATATATAAGCTCTTGCTTATAAGTCTAATCAGCTCTGCAATTTCTTCCTCGGTTCCCTGGGCCTGCATAAGAACTGAACCATCCCATTCATTATGCACCCATCCAGTTACTCCTAATGACTGTGCGGCATATTGTGCCCTGTATCTGAAACCTACGCCTTGCACATCGCCTGTAAATCTGATTTCTTTTCTAACTTTTTTCTGCATATACACCTCATAGTATTTATTGATAAAACATTTGTCTCTTTATTTTTATTTTCATATTTTATATTTGAAAAAACAACAACATATCTCATATTTCACTTATACATTCTTACATTTTCTTTAAACTCACCTGGTGTCACATCCGCATATTTCTTGAATGTTCTTTGAAAGTGACTTTGTGAAGAGAATCCCAAATATGCACTAATATCTGCAAAAGAATAATCCGTCATTGACAATAGATATTTTGCACGTTCAATTTTTTTCTTCAGAATGTATTCTGATAATATAAATCCAGTTTCTTTCTTAAATTTGCCTGATAAAGAATTTCTGCTCATTCCAAAATCGTATGCCATTTGTTCAACTGAAATTTTCTCTGAAATATGCTCCCTGATATACCCATTTACTTTAACTGCAAATTCTGAACTACCCGCATGCTCCCTAACGTTTCTTACTAAAAGCATATAATTTTTCATCATACTTGTTAATATGCTGGCAATTGTGGATGGCTCATTTGCATTCTCGCACTTTTCTGTAAAATAATCCGCCAAAGCAAAGGCTTCCCCTGGTGAAACGCCAAATTCCACAGAGGCTCTTGATATAATTGTTGTAGCCGTTATAAAAACATTCTTATACTGTCTGAGATTGTAGGGAGCATTCGGTGAAAGCTGACCTATAAAATCCGTAACTAAATTTTCAACATCCTCTTCGTTTCCTATTTTTATAATCTGGAGCATTTTTCTTTCATTCTGATATAA
>JAXJVZ010000383.1:0-6597 GCA_036308285.1 Agathobacter sp.
TACATGGACAATGAGTAGGAGGTGACGGTATATGAGCGAACCAATTATTTCAATAAAGGATTTGAGCAAATCATTTGGAGACCATGAGGTCCTTAGAAAAATAGATATTGATGTAAAAGCAGGCGAAATCATATGTATCGTCGGTTCCTCCGGCTCAGGAAAATCGACACTGCTGCGCTGTATTAACAAGCTTGAAAGACAGACATCAGGAAAGATTCTGTATCACAATAAAGAAGTGCGTGATGTTCAGAAGGACATTAACAAGTACCGCTCAAAAGTGGGAATGGTGTTCCAGTCATTTAATCTTTTTAACAATATGACAGTGCTTGAAAACTGTATGCTTTGCACAAGAAAAGTACTTCATATTTCAAAAGAAGAAGCATTTGACAGAGCAATAACACATCTTAAAGAAGTAGGGATGGCTCCATATATCAATGCAAAACCTGCGCAGTTATCAGGTGGACAGAAGCAAAGAGTTGCAATTGCGCGTTCACTCTGTATGAACCCGGAAGTACTGCTTTTTGATGAGCCAACATCGGCACTTGATCCTGAAATGGTAGGCGAAGTTCTTAATGTAATGAAGGAGCTTGCAACTACAGGACTTACAATGATTATCGTAACACACGAGATGGCATTTGCCAGAGATGTATCTACAAGAACAATTTTCATGGACAGTGGATATGTGGCAGAGGATGCGGCCCCGTCAGAGTTATTTACGAATCCAAAAAATCCAAGAACAAGAGAGTTCTTAAAGAGATATCTTGCAGGTTAAAGGAGGCATTTTAGTATGGAAAATTTTGTAATTACATTTGCAAGGGGCTTTGGCTCAGGAGGAAAAGTTATTGCCTCAAAGCTTGCCAAGGATTTGGGAATTCATTGTTATGAGAACAGAATTCTTACACTGGCAAGCCAGATGAGCGGACTCGATGAAAATATATTTCATGAGGTAAATGAGAAAATAAGGGAGACTAATGCCATTTCAAGTTTTCTTAAAGGGCTGCCAAGGTCAAAAAACTATATCGCAAGGAATGAAAAGTTCGTATCGGATGATAAGCTTTTCGAATATCAGAGCGAGATTATCAGAAGCCTGGCAGAAAAAGAGTCCTGCGTAATTGTAGGAAAATGTGCGGATTATGTGTTAAGGGATAAGCCAAATGTAGTCAGCATATATATTGAGGCACCAAGAGATTTCTGTGTACAAAGAACAATGGAAAACATGGGTGTTACAGAAGAAGTGGCACATGCAACAATCGAAAGAACGGATAAGTACAGGGCTGATTATTATGAGTACTATACACATGGAAATTACTGGACTAATCCGGTCAATTACGACATGACATTAAACAGCCAGAGGGTTGGAGTTGACAATTGTGTAAAGACAATTGAGCAGTACTTAATTATAAAAGGATTGATTACACCTGACATGATTAAGTCAAAGTAGCAGTTTAATTGCAGGAATAAGCTAATGCGTATTTCACAGCAAAAATGCTTACGAGGTCAGAGATTACTAAGAAAGAAATATTCGAGGAGAGTATAGAAAGAAGGATATTATGAAATTAGCAGATACAGGATTAACAGCACAGGACATCAAAGACAAAGTAAATAAATATATGATAGAGACATACGAGAGAATGGATTTTTTGTGTGAGACAGCAAAAGACCAGTACATGTATGACGAGAACGGAGAAAAGTATTTAGATTTCTATGCAGGAATTGCTGTAAACTCAGCAGGAAGCTGTAACGAAAAGGTAGTAGAGGCTGTAATTGACCAGGTAAAAGATGTAATGCACACCTTCAACTATCCATACACAATTCCACAGGCACTTCTAGCAGAAAAAATCTGTACAACAATTGGAATGGACAAGGTCTTCTTCCAGAACTCAGGTACAGAGGCAAACGAAGCCATGATTAAAATGGCAAGAAAATATGGAATCGAAAAATATGGTCCTAACAAATACCATATTGTAACTGCAAAAATGGGCTTCCATGGACGTACCTTCGGTGCAATGTCAGCAACAGGACAACCGGGAAATGGCTGCCAGATAGGCTTTGGACCAATGGCTTACGGATTCTCATATGCGCCATATAATGATTTACAGGCATTTAAGGATGCATGCACAGAAAACACAATTGCAATCATGATTGAACCTGTACAGGGTGAGGGTGGAGTTCATCCGGCAACACAGGAGTTCATGACAGGACTTAGAGAATTCTGTGACGAAAAGGGAATGCTCCTTCTGATAGATGAGGTACAGACCGGCTGGTGCAGAACGGGTAAGGTGATGAGCTATATGAATTATGGAATTAAGCCTGATATTGTATCAATGGCTAAGGCACTTGGAGGTGGAATGCCAATCGGTGCAATCTGTGCAACAGAAGAAGTATCTAAGGCATTTTCAGCAGGCTCGCATGGAACAACCTTCGGTGGACATCCTGTAAGCTGTGCGGCTGCTCTTGCAGAAATTAATGAATTATTAGATAGAAATCTGGCAGAAAACGCAGCAAAAATGGGAGAGTATTTTAAGAGCAAGCTTGAGACTCTTCCACATGTAAAAGAAGTAAGAGGACAGGGACTTTTGGTAGGTGTGGAATTCGATGACAGCATAAATGGAATTGATGTAAAGCATGAATGTCTTAAGAGACACCTTCTTATAACAGCAATCGGTGCACATACGATTCGTATGGTTCCACCACTTATTATTGACGAGAAAGACTGCGATGAGGCATATGAGATAATAAAAGCATCAGTTGAGTCTCTTAACGTTTGAGCATTCTTAAAATTACTTAAATAACCAGTAAGAAAGGTGGAATGAAAATATGAACGAATTTGCATTTTCAATACCACAGAACATAAAGGTAGGAGCCGGCAGCTTAAGCAAACTGCCGGAGCTTGCCAGGGAGCTTGGTAAGAAAAAAGCCTATATTATTTCAGGACCACATTTATCAAAAATCGGTATGGTTGCAAAGTGTCAGGAGGCACTCCGCACCGCTGGAATAGAAAGTGAAAGTTTTACGGAGACAGAAGCAAATCCGAGCACTGAAACTGTCAATAAGGCAACAGAGGGTTTTAAAGTTGCAGGCGCAGATTTTATTGTTGCATTTGGTGGAGGTTCTCCGCTTGATGTGGCAAAGGCAGTGGCAGTTTTAGTAACATATGGCGGAAAAATTGAAGATTACGAGGGGGCAGGAAAAGTAAAGGGACCAGTAGTTCCAATGATTGCAATTCCAACAACAGCAGGAACGGGTTCAGAGGTTACGGCTTTTTCTGTAATCACAGACCACAGCAGAAATTACAAGCTTACAGTTGTAAGCAATTATCTGCTTCCGGCATATGCAATTTTAGACCCCAAGCTTATAAGTACAGTGCCCGAAAAGACTGCTGCCGCATGTGGAATAGATGCTATGGTACATGCGTTAGAAGCATATATTTCACTTGCAGCATCACCATTTTCTGATATTTTTGCAGAGAAAGCCTTGAAATTAATCGGAGCAAATATTAGAAAATATGTAGCTGACAGAACTGATATAGCTGCATGCGAGGCCATGATGGTTGGCTCTTTATTTGCAGGAATTGCTTTTTCTCATGCAAGACTTGGCGATGTACATGCAATGAGCCATCCTGTAAGTGCATTTTTTGATGTGCCTCATGGAGTGGCAAATGCTATTCTGCTTCCAACGATTATTGACTTTAATATGAATGAGGCATCAGACAAATACTGTTTTATTTATAATGCAATAGCAGATATGCATATTGATGAAAAAGATTTTACTCCTGATATGCTTGGTTCTGAAATCAGGGTATTGAATCATGAACTTGGAATACCAGGCTCACTCAGTGAAGTAGGTGTAGAAAGTGATAAGTTTGATGTGATGGCAGATGATGCCATGAAGAGTGGAAATATCTTAGTTAATCCACGGAAAACTACAAAGAGTGATATACTTGATTTGTATAATCAGGCGTTTTAGTGGAATTCATTTTACAAAAACAGGCGAGATTTATTCTCGCCTATTTTGACAATATATTATGTCTGCATGCACTAACTGCATGCCAGCTGCAGTTCCCGCAGATATAATCCAGCTTCTCTTCTGTAGCAATTGATTTAATATGTTCCACAACTTCACTGTAGACATATTCCGTTTCCTCTAAACCAAAAACCTCCAGGGTTTTTCTATCAAATTCAGCTACCTTGTCCTGTGTCAGGCATTGATTTTCATCAAGCTTATTAACGCATTTGCTGCAAAGAACATCAGTATTGCACACTAAATTAACTTTAGTGCCAGGAACATTTCGCAATTTATCTACAACAAAATTCATATTTTCAACAAATTCATCATTATACCCTTTTCCAGAATATCCCTGGGTGCATAGCAGATGATGTGGTCTTAATTCAAACATAATCCCATTACCCTTAATCTTTTTCTAATAGCAAAACCAATAACAAAAGCAAGTATTGCCTTGATAATAGCTGTTGGAATAAATGGAAGCACACACGCTGTAAATCCAACCATTACAGGACTCTTTGTCAAAACACAAAACATTGCAACACCAACCACATAATTAACAACTGTACCTAAAATCAATCCAACAACAAAAGCACCTTTAAAAGCAATTCTATGGTCTACAGCATATCCAATAATACAAGCCATAATAGGGAAAGAAATAAGGAAACCACCAGTTGGTCCCACGAATTTACTGATTCCACCAGAAAAACCTGCGAGCACAGGAAGTCCAACAGCACCTAATAAAACATAGATTGTAGTTGAAATTGTTGACAGCTTTGCACCAAGCACAACTGCTGCAAGTGTAATGGCAAATGTCTGCATTGTCATTGGAACACCCGCTGGCATCGGAATTGAAATCTGAGCCATGATAGCAATCACTGCAGTCATAAGACCAACATAACACATATTTCTTGTTGAGAATAATTTTTCATTCTGATTCGACATAATAATTTTTCCTCACTTTCTTTAAACTGTGGTTATTGTAAACTTGTTTAAAATGATTGTCAACCACAAACATAAAAATAGTTAACAATAATTTTGATACAAATTTTTCAAAGAATTTACCTGTACCCACCATCAATATTTACATAAGCAATATAGAATAATTGTTATCCAAAGGTAAATATTCAGAACCCCTTAGAATAAGATAAACTGATACGTCATGCTTGCATGTAAGTAGAAGTTTATCTTATTCGTAAGGTGGCTCGAATAGAGTCACCGCCCCATATATGAGCAAAATTAGCTACGTAGTAGCGGTAAAGCACGATTTATCGTGCGGTTTTGCGAATGTATGGGTGTGGGGTTCTGAATAGTTACATCCAAAGAAAATTGAGAGGAAATATTACAAATGAAGAAAAAAGAAGAACTTCAAGAAATATTACAGGAAGGTCGAATATATCCGGTATTTCAACCAATAGTATCATTAAGAGATGGTCAGTTGTTGGGGTATGAAGCATTAAGCAGAATCGAAGGAAAAACAAAGATAGAAGGAATTGAACAAATATTCGAATTAGGAGTGTTACATAATAAAACATGGGAACTTGAGAAACTATGTAGAAAAAAATCCTGCAAACATATGCACAGTTTCCAGATGATATAAAAAAAGGAAAACTCTTCATAAATGTTGATCCTCTTGTAATAAGAGATGAAAAATTTAAACAAAGTTATACCAGGAGACTTCTTGAAAAAAGAAACATAAGCAAAAATAAAATAGTTATAGAAATCACCGAACGTAATTCAATAGATGATTGGAAGACCTTTAAGAAAACGGTTAATCATTATAAAGATGAGGGATATGAAATAGCTATTGATGATGTTGGATCTTGTTATTCAGGGCTTAATGCGATAGCAAAATTAAATCCAGGCTATATCAAGATTGACATGGAGCTGGTTCGTGGAATAGATAAGGATACAGTTAAGCAGGCACTGTTAAAGGGACTTGTGGAAACATCAAAACACACTGAATTTGAACTGATTGCAGAGGGAATTGAAACCGAAGAAGAATTAAAAGTACTTATCAAGTTAGGTGTTCATTATGGACAAGGCTTTTTATTAGGAACTCCAAATCACTTCTTGTTACCAATAAAACTAGAGATAGAGAATCTAATTAAAGCCAGTAATATTGAGGATTCAAAAAGAGGAATATGGAATGCAAATAAATTTGTATTAACAAAAGTTGCTATAGGTGATTATAAAGCAATAGATGCATATTCACAAAAATACGGAGAAGAAAGTTTAAGAGAAGCATTCAATATTATGTTTGAAATAGTAAGAAAATCGATATCTGTATTTGAAGCAATGTATGTGGTAGATGAAAATTCATGCGTGGTTCTTATAGAAAGCGAAAGACAAAAAAACGTGTGTCAGCAAATTATAAAAAAATTTAATGAAGAACTGAGCCGTCTGTACTCAGACAATGATTTAAATAAGGGGTATGTGGAGATTGAAACAAAAAAGGGAAATATCAAACAGCGTTCCTTGATGAATGTTGAGATAGAACTAATTGGTTAGAAAGGAAATTTTACAGATATAATGACATATAAAAAATTGAAGAAAAATGCAGAAATAAATTCAATGATTAAAAAGGGAAATGAA
>JAXJVZ010000384.1:0-4968 GCA_036308285.1 Agathobacter sp.
AATTTTTGAATCGTGCTTGTTTGTACCTTTGAAAGCTGAATAGGCATAAAAGAAAAATAGAAATAAAAGCTGAATAGACATAAGAGAAGAATAGACATAAAGCAGAATAAACAGAAATTAAAAAGGCGACATCGGTTTTTCCATTAATCGATGTCGCCTTTTAAACTATCTCATCCATTGGACCATTTCTCCTTTACTTAGATTTTTTGTCCTGACTTCTTCGTTTTTCATCTCTACTCGACTTCATTCTTCATATGACATTGAATCGTATCTTTCGTCATTTCAGATACCCATTCACTTTACCCTTACTGGTTCTATGCCATGTTTTCATCTTTTAAAATTAAAAACGAATGCTTCTAAATTTTATGGTGGACTGTACCTCTCTTTCTGTAGATTTGTTTTTCTTTTGATATATTTATTATAGCATGCGATTTTATAATTACAAGTACAAATTTACAAAAAAAATTAAATTGTGCAACAATTACAAAATATATACAGATAAAATGTGTAAATACGACAAATAAAAGGTAAAAATCTGCGTATTAAAGGCGAATTAGGATATTATATTTTAGTCAAAAGACTATAAAAAAATAATGAATAATAGTGTATCATATAGATATAAAAAGCGATTGGAGAAAAATGTATGAAAAGAGGAAGAAAAGCAGTGTCAATTTTGCTGGCTGTATTTTTTATTATAATTACAGTTGCAGCAAATCCAAATGCGGTTAAAGCAGAAACAGCAGTTCCACAAATGGATATTTATGTGACAATTAATGATGACGGTTCTGCCACCATTACACAGGTTTGGGATACATATATGGATGAGGGAACTGAAATGTATCTCTATCAGAAAGACAGTGGATACCTGGGATTTTCAGACTTGATGGTTAGAGATGACAAGAAGGAATATACCAATATTGGCGAATGGGATATAGATGCAGACTTTGACGAAAAGGCATATAAGTGTGGAATTAATGAAGTGGATGACGGTGTGGAATTATGCTGGGGCATCTCGGAGTATGGAGAGAACCATTATGAAATTACGTACACACTTGATAATCTGATCAGAGCATATGATGATGCTGACGGATGTCTCTATAGATTTGTAAATTCTATTGAGGATTTTTTCCCAACGGATGTACACCTTACCATAAGTATGGCAAACGAGACCTTTCTTGATGAAAATAACGCAAGAATCTGGGCTTTCGGATATGACGGAGAAGTGTATTTCGAAGATGGAAGCATTGTTGCTTATACAAATCAGGCACTTTCCGGTGATGCAAATATTACACTTATGATTGGTCTTGACCAGGGTATCATCGAACCAGATATGCAGATGGATGAAGCATTTGAAGATGTGGTTGACTATGCACTTGAGGATAGCGATTACATCGATGAGCAGTTTGAAGAAGATGATGACCTGTGGATTTTAGGTGTTTTTGCTGCATTTATAGCACTTATTGTTGGCGGCTTTGGAATTGCAGCAGCAATTGAAAACAAAAAGATACGTAAGCTTTATGAACAAGCACCATATTTTTATGCAGTACCAAACAATGGAAATATTAATGCGACTTATGTACTTGGAAAAAGTGTAAAAGCCTGCAAGGAAGACTCACTTTTCGGAGCCAGAATTACAAAGCTTATGATGAGTGGTGCGGCAGAGGTGAAGGATGATGATCTTGAAGAATATGAGGGAATGCGCAACCTGTATCTAAATCCTAGTGTATATCTTGAGGATGAATTTGACAGAGAGCTTTTTGATATCCTGTGCAAGGCTGCTGATGAAAATCATATGTTAAAGCCTAAGAAACTCAAGAAATACTGCGAGAAGCATTATAAAAAGATTGAGAAATATATTAAAAAGTGTGAAAAGGACGGCGAATTATATCTTGAGCAGTACAATTGCCTTAAAGACGGTAAATTCAAGAGTTATTCCAGCCTGAATGAAAAGGGAATGCAGCAGTTATATCAGGTTCTTGGTCTTAAGAAATATATAATGGATTATGCAAACTATAATTCCGGTAATGGAGAAGCTGAATTTATATGGGAAGAGCTTGTTCCATACGCTGAGTTATTTGGATGTGCGGATGAATATCAGAGCCAGTTGCAAGAGTATTATGAGGATGATTATTATACATCAAGTGTACTTCCGATTATGATGTATAGTCATTATTCACATGGTTGTTATCATGTGATGCATTCCGGATTTACGGATGGTCAGATTAGTGCTTCATCCGGTGGAGGCGGTAGTGCATCATTCTCTGGAGGAGGCGGATTCTCCGGAGGCGGTGGAGGTGGAGTACGCTAATTACTGATAAAGCCAAACGGGTTTTGCCAATGTATGGGTGGAGTTTTGAATACTAATAAGAATAATAAGAGGTATAAAAGTTGAACGTAATAAATATATCGCAGTTATCTGAGATGCAGAAAGAATCATATGTGTTAATAGATATCAGAGATGAAGGAAGCATTTTGTATGGTTTGATACCAGGTGCGATTAGTATTCCTGCCGAAGAACTTAAACAGGATACACAAAAATATTTAGATTCTATAGATAAACACAAAAAGCTGATTATATATTGCCAAAGAGGGCAGATATCGGTTGAGATAGCAGAGCTGCTTGAGGAATATGGCAGAGAATGTTATAGCCTTGAAGGCGGCTATAATGCCTATCTGGTATCTCAAATTGAAGTAAATAATCAGGAGAATGATAAACAGGAAAAAGCTGAAAAAAGTATACGGAAAAAGTTTCATAAACAGATATTTTCTCCATTTGCCAAAGCCTGTCAGAAATATCAGCTTATAAACGAAGGTGACCATATTGCAGTATGCATCTCAGGTGGAAAAGATTCCATGCTGATGGCAAAGCTTTTTCAGGAAATAAAGAGACATAGAAAGGTGAATTTTGAGCTTACTTTTCTAGTTATGGATCCCGGATATAACAGAGAGAACAGGGCATTAATCGAGAGCAATGCCAAACAGCTTGGAATACCGATAACCATATTTGAAAGTGATATTTTCGATGCAGTTGATACCATAGAGAAAAGTCCATGCTATTTATGTGCAAGGATGAGAAGAGGTCATTTATATAGCAAAGCAAAGGAACTGGGATGCAACAAAATTGCACTAGGTCATCACTTTGATGATGTGATTGAGACAATACTTATGGGAATGCTTCACGGTGGACAGATACAGACAATGATGCCAAAACTTCACAGCACGAATTTTGAAGGAATGGAATTGATACGACCTCTGTATCTTGTCAGGGAGGAAGATATATGTAAATGGAGAGATTATAATGAACTGCATTTCCTGCAGTGTGCCTGTCATTTTACGGAAACCTGCAGTACCTGTCATGAAGATGGGACAACATCTTCAAAACGTCTTGAGACAAAGAAATTGATTGCAATGTTAAAGAAGACCAATCCATATGTGGAAAATAACATTTTCAAAAGTGTAGAAAATGTTAATCTGAATACCATTATTGAATATAAAAAAGATGGAGAACGTCATTGCTTTTTAGATGAGTATTAGAGAGCAACAATTCTTTTTATGAATGTTAAAATCATGAGATATGGTCAGTTGTGAAAGGTAAAAATAATTCGCAATAAATGGAGGTGAGTCAGCACCTCCTTCTCTTTTTACAATATCATCTAATCTTATTTTCATAATCCTGCAAATCATGAAAAATATTATCCACAAATACTACATTATCCACGATGCGATATAGCATGAAATATCTGTGATTCAAGAAATTAATGCGCCGATATTCTAACTGACGTAGTCTTGGGTTATCACACAACTGCAAACTTCCTGCAACATGCTTTAGACTTTCGATTGTTACATCATAATCATCCAGTATATTTTTTGCCGCCTGCATACTCCCTTTCTCAATAATAAGATATTTAATAAAATGCTCTAAGTCCTCTTCGGCATCTCGTGTAACTACTACTTTATAATCCATATTTTGCCCTCATATCACGGGAAACTTCTGTCGCATCTTTATACATCCCCTGTACTGCGTGCTCGCGCGATTTTTCCAGCTTATCCAATATTTCATTTTCTGTTAATGCTTCATATGGATTTGATTTTGTCCTTTTTATTTCAAATGGAAAACCATTTTCTGCTATCGCTTGTGTTAAAAATATACGGATTGCAGTTGTGGTATCTGTTCCTAAATCTTTAAACAAAGCATCTGACTTTGTTTTTAAATCATCGTCTACTCTTACTTGAATCGTACTAGCCAATTACGCCACCTCCTATACCTACTCTATTTCTGCTTCTACCATAAGAATAGCAAGCAAGCAATGCCAAGTCAATACATTTGTAATGACATAGCATTACTATTTGCGCCTTTCCGTATTTTTTGATAAAATTTACCAAAGTTGTATTATATGGGGGAGATAGTGTAACCTTCTTCTATATGAATCCTACTTAATAGAAGAAGGGAGTAAAAGATATGTTAGGAAAAAATAAGTGTAAGATTTTAAAACAAATTCGTGCAGAAATCGCTGCACAAAATAATATCGAATGGGTAACAAGTGAATGCAAATATCAGGGAGACTGCAAAGGCACATGTCCTAAATGTGAGTCTGAAGTTCGCAAATTGGAAAAAGCGCTCGAGCAAAAACGCAAATTAGGAGAAGCTGTTGCAGTAGTAGGAATTGTTGCAGGAATGTCACTTACAGTAGGAGCATGTACGAATACGCATCAAGACCAAAATCCAACTTCAGGTTATAGCGGTTTTCAGAGAGAGTCAGAAAAAGACAGGGATGATAGTTATGCAGGTGACATAGAGTATATTCCTGAAACTGAGGAAACATCAGAAACCGACGGAACCTCAGAAACCGAAGGAATACCAGAGACCGAGCGAGATGAAAGTGTACCATTAATGGTTGATGAAGACGATATTGTCGGAGGTTTACAGGAAAAACCTGATTATATAAAAGACTAATACCTTGACTGGAA
>JAXJVZ010000385.1:0-3303 GCA_036308285.1 Agathobacter sp.
GGTATAAACAAAATAAACTCTACCGTTACCATCTACCCATGCATTGCTCTGGGACAATTGAGCCCTCCCCAGCATCAATGAGTAAAGCAACTTTGCAGTATTGCTGACATGCATTGATATGAGAAAACGTGGCATAGGCAAAAACGATGGTATCCTTGTATGTTGATACATGTAATTACTCATTTATCTACTCTCCCTCCTTTGTGATTTTATTTCAATTCCTTCATGCATGCTCCTTATGGGCAATAAAAAAACACCACATACTTCTCACTGAAATACTGGTGTTATCCATGCTCTTCTTTTTTTAGTTTTTATACTTTGACGCTTCTGGCCAAAGTCGTTCCTTTGCACACAGCAAAAATTTGCAAAATAAAAAAACAGCTCCCTTATCAGAAACTGCAAATATCATCTCGCTCACCTTTTTAAATTTTCTCTGTATACACTTTATCACAGATGCAGAAATCTGAAAATGGACAAATGGTAGACATTTGGTGGACATTTATATCTGCATATACTATAGCACAGATAAATTCCGCTGCATACTGTCAAAAACCCTACAATATCCCTACAGATACCCTACAATTACCCTACATGCATTCAGCCGAAGGCGTAGCTTTCTCCAAAATGCAATTTAGAGAAATCCAAGGGGCTTGGGGCAATCCCCAACAAGCAGAAAAGCAAAACCTGTACAGGTTTGCCTTGCTTGCAAAGTTGTATATGTATATACCTTTGCACTGCTTGCCACTTTTGTGAATTATCAGATTCGTCCTTGCTTATTATAAACCATACCACAGACGCAACTATAATAAAAGCGGGATTTGGGGTGGATTTCCGGTGAATTTTCGAAGAATCTAACCTATTACCGCTATATAAGAGGACGCTTCTTATACTCTTAGAAAGCGCCCTCTCGTTTTTCTTAAAATGCCTTAAATGGCTGCTTTTATTTTTTCAATCAAAGTGATATCCGCAGGTAACCACTCAACAGAATCCAGTTCTTCCTTCGTAAGCCACTTTGCTGCCGCATGCTCTGTCAGAACCAAGTCACCGGATACAATTTCTACCCAGAAGCAATCCATAGAAAGATGAAATGTTGGATAATCGTATTCAATGGTATCAATCAGTTCACCTACGACGATTTCAGTTTCCAGTTCTTCCATAATTTCACGTTTGAGAGCTTCCTGAGGTGTTTCACCTTCTTCGATTTTTCCGCCAGGGAACTCCCAGCCACCTTTGAAATCACCATAACCACGTTGGGTTGCAAAAATAATAGTCTCACCTTTTTCGTTTACTGCCTTTGTTATAGCTGCAACTACTCTTATTGTTTTCATACGGCCTTATCTCCTTCTGTCTGAACATTGCTCTGCAAATAACGTAATAAATCATCTCTTACAGAATGTCGCATCTGCATCGTTACCTTCGCAATGTCTCTATCTTTCCCATTATTGTCTTTCTTAGTATCAGCCTTTACATCAATTACATCGAACAGACCCATATAGTAAAAATTCGTCTCTGCATCACTCTTTTTAACAAGCAAATGTTTTCGTGCTGCAGTGCATACATCTTCCATGTAAGAACTGTCCACGCCTCTACCAATCTGCGAATCCCATCTGAAAATAATATTGTCTTCAAATGCATCTGCGTAATCCGGCTTTCCATCAACATAGCTCTTTTCATCATCTGCGCTTTCTTCTTTATGGTATGTAACAAAGATAAACACATCGTCACCTATTCGCTTCATTCCATACATCGTAGAAGATAAATCTTTTCCACAATTCATAAGCAAGCTCACGTCACGTCTGGAATACTTTTCATATAATACAAATGGAGAGTCTTCAGTTCTTCCAACATGATATTTTTCTCTGTATCGTCTTAGTCCGACTTCAATAATATCCTCAACCTGTCTATTAAATTCCATATGCTTCAGACGTTCTGCAAAAGCCATCATTCTACGCAACATCATGCTTTCATCATTATTCACGATATCGATGTGGCAATATTTCTGATACTCTTCTTCCTTGCTTACAAATCTTCCTTGTAATACCTCCACCGCATTTGCAAACGATGCCATATCCACAATATATCCATATTGCGCTTGCAGTTCACTCTTGATTTCATCAATGCGAATTACCTCATGCTTCATCAAACGCTTTAATATTTCAAGTTCATATGGTCTTGCACCGGACAGCACAGTTTTTGACAAATATTCAAGCGTTGTCATTTCCTGTTCGGAGATTTTTCCTACATACAATTCCTTTTCCTCTGATTCAAGAAATGCCTGATAGGTTTTATATTCACGAATAATTACCAGCGGATCCACCTCTCCGTTATCATAAAAATCAACCAGATATGGAACACGTCCAAGCCTATTTTTTAAATTTTTATAGCTGGACTTGATAATGGATTTCATTCCCTTAATCTTGTCAATAGATGAGAATATTTTATCCTTGGCAATTTTATCAAAGTGTACTGTAGAAGCACCGGGAATAGTAGTGTTACCACTTATAACATACTTCCGGATAATATCCGGATTATAAGAACGATCTCCGGAAAGTGCCACCGGAATCATAAAGTTATTATTATAGTTTCCGATGAAGTCAAGAATTACAACATATTCCTTCCCCTCTGCTTTACGCAATCCACGACCAAGCTGCTGAATAAATACAATTGGTGATTCCGTCGGTCGAAGCATAATAACTTGATTTACCTCTACTATATCGACACCTTCATTCAGAATTTCCACAGAAAAAATATAGTCAAGTGGTTGCAGCTTTTCTGTCGCATCTTTCTCATCCATCGCAAGTCTTTCGAAAGCATTGGTTCTCTCGTCCTCGGACGCGCTACCATTAAGTGCAATTGTTCGATAACCTAAAGCATTAAATTTCTGCGATAATTCCTCGGATTCATCAATCCTACTACAGAAAATCAGGCCTTTCACTCTATCTCCGCTATATCCATAATATTCTGCTTGTTCAATAATATGGCGTACACGCTCATCGCCAGTAAGCAAATTGAAATCTCTATCAGACATTTTTCTCGATTTCAATTGCTTTTCTTCAACTAAGGAAACATCGCTGATTCCGAAATAGTGAAACGGACATAATATATCCTCTTCCATTGCTTGCTGCAATCGAATTTCATATGCAATCTGATAATTAAATATCTCGTAAATGTTACGTCCTGCTACATCGTCATCCCTTTTATCCGGAGTCGCAGTCATACCAAGCCACAGTTTCGGCTTAAAATAACTCATTACCTTCTGATATGTATCTGCGGAACTGTGATGTGCCTCATCCAAGATAATAC
>JAXJVZ010000386.1:0-6351 GCA_036308285.1 Agathobacter sp.
GTCCACTCTAAGTTGTTAATGTTGAACTGTCCTACTGCGTAGTGACCTTCTTTTGCTTTCTTAAGCATTTCGCTTGCAGATACTAACATAATTTTTCCTCCTGTTAATTACTGACGTAATTTTACGCCATGAGTCAAGTTGATTATATTACATAATTAATGAAAAATAAAGTCCCAAACTTAGTCTTATTTCATTATTGTAATCTGTTTATTTAAATTTTTGATTGTAAGGTCGTCATATTCGCCGCCATACTCACCGTCTAATGTCCATGTAACCTTGTCTTTTGAAGTAAAATGTATCTCACTGGTCTTAAATGAATATATCATTTCTGTATCATCAATTAAATTAGTAAGACTGGCAAGAATTTCATTAAGCTCAATTGGATTGCGCGGTGCCCTTATAAGGGTAACTTCGAAAACGCCGTCATCAAGTTCCACATCTGGACCTGTCATTCCCTTAAATCCACCTACCGATATTGAATTGGTAACCATTCCATAAATAAATGTATCCTGAAATATCCTTCCATCATATTCAACCTGAATATTGAACTTTGGTATTTCATGGAGAGATTTTGCACCCTCTAAGATATATGCTGCGTGACCTAGTATATTTTTTAACTGCTGAGAAGTCTGATATGATACAGCCGTAAAAAGCCCAAATGCTGCAACATATACAAATGTATCTCCATTAAAATAACCCACATCACATTTAAAAGGATTGTCTGAAACGGCAACAGCGGCTGCATCTACCATGTTCTTTGGAATTCCGAGGGAATTTGCAAAATCATTGGTACTTCCAGCAGGTATGTATCCGATTGGAATATCAACATCGCTCTGCTGCATACCCGTAACTACCTCATCTAAAGTTCCGTCACCACCGCTGCATACGATTCGGTCATATTTGCATGCCTCATTTTTAACCTTCTCTATCGCATCTCCCTGTGACTGTGTTGTATAAATTGTCACCTCGTAGCCTGCCTTAACCATTGTATCAACAATCTCAACAAGATGAGGCTTTATCTGTCCTTTTCCTGATCTTGGGTTAAACACAAACAACAATTTCTTACTCATATTTACAACCTTCTTTTCAACGATATTTATCCGCAAGCTCAGAAAGCTTGCGCAATCTATGATTAACTCCCGATTTTCCAACCGGCGGGTCAAGATACTGACCCAAATCCTTAAGTGGTGCATCCTGGTATTCCAATCTAAGATAGGCTATCTCCCTGAGATTATCAGGAAGATTATCAAGCCCGACTGCCTGCTGCAGAATATTAATATCTTCAAGCTGTCTTACAGCTGCACTCACCGTCTTATTTATATTAGCAGTTTCACAATTTACCTGCCTGTTTACGGAATTACGCATCTCTTTTAAAATTCGAACGTTCTCAAGATTCATTAGAGAAACATAAGCTTCCATGACATTAAGCATATCAACAATCTGAGCACCTTCCTTAAGATAAACTACATGATGGCCTTTTCGTTCTACAATCTTGGCATCTGTCTCGAAGGCAGTCATGAGCTCTTTTAATTGGTCAGCCTGCTCTCTGGTCTTACATACTATTTCAAAATGATAGGCCTTATTTGGGTCACTCATTGAACCAGCCGATAAAAAAGCTCCTCTGATGAAGGCTCTTCTACAACAGGTTTTCTGAATTAAAAGTCCATTGGTCCTCTGTTCATTTATTGGCAGATGAATCTCATTTTTATTATTAATCCATTTAAGCGCCGCCAGAATTCTTAATGTATCCTCACGGGAAATAGTTTTAGTGATATCAATCGCAAATGCCTTTTTCATAAGAATGGCATATTTTTCGACCAATGCCGGATTATCTGTCTCTATCTCCAGACAGAAGTCATCATTCATATTTCCTATCAGTTCAAGTATTCCAGCCAGTTCTGCAAGCTGGCAATGTCGGCTCTTACTGTACTGCCTGCACAATTCATCCTTTACGCTACTTGAAAAAGACATCTATTTACCTCTTAAACTATCTTTTGTGATATCACGGTGCTCTATCTTAAGCCCAAATCCGCTCTGGCTGCCAAGACGCTTATAAAGCTCATTAGCAAGCGTTACTGACCTGTGCTTTCCACCTGTGCATCCAATTGATATTACAAGCTGGTTCTTTCCTTCTGAAATATAATTGGGAATCAGGAAAGTAATCATATCTTCAAGCTTATCAATAAAATCCTGTGCTTCCTGATGCTTCATAACAAAATCCTGTATCTCTTTGTCATTTCCTGTCTTTGGACGCAAATCCAAATCATAGTATGGATTAGGAAGGAATCTTACATCCATTACTATATCTGAATCTGATGGAATTCCATACTTGAATCCAAATGAAAGAATTGTGACATACAGGTTCTGATAATTCTCATCTTCTACAAAAATTTTATTTATCTCTTCTTTTAACTCTCTTGTCAGAAGTCTGCTGGTATCAATAATGTAATCTGCCTCAGATTTAATTAATTTTAGTTTTTCGCGCTCAAGCTCGATACCTGCCTGGATTCGCTCACCTGCTGCAAGCGGATGATTTCTTCTTGTTTCTTTATATCTTTTAACTAAAACTTCATTATCTGCATCCAGAAAAAGAATCTCATATTCAATATTTTTTTCTTTTAATAATGCTAATGTACGTGGAACATCAGAAAGGTCTTCTGCATTTCTTGCATCTATTCCAACTGCTACCTCTGTTATATCACTGTGAAAACTAGATGACAATTCAACAAGCTTATCAAGAAGCTGAATTGGAAGATTGTCTATACAATAAAATCCAATATCTTCCATCATCTTCATGGCTGTGTTTCTTCCTGCACCAGACATTCCTGTTACAATAACAAATTTCATGATTATTCTCCTAGTAGTTTAACCTCTGTCTCCAAGTAAACCCCGGCATCCTCCATAACCTTATCCTGTACATCTTTAATGAGCTGTAAAATATCTGCTGCTGTCGCTCCACCTTTGTTTATGACAAAGCCACAGTGCTTCTGCGATACCTGTGCTCCGCCTACCGTATATCCCCTAAGACCTGCATCCTGAATTAACTTTCCGGCAAAATATCCTTCCGGTCTTTTAAATGTACTTCCTGCACTCGGAAATTCAAGTGGCTGCTTATCAATACGCTTTTCCCTGAGTTCCGCCATGAGTTCTCTAATCTCTTCCTGTGGCTTTTCACTCAGCTTAAAGGTTGCGGCCGTTACAATATAGCCCTTGTCAATTACGCAGCTGTGTCTATATGATAAATCAAGCTCTTCAGCATTAAGTGTAAGCTTTGTACCCTCAGTGGTAATTACGTCAGCACTTTCTATAATATCCTTGATTTCTCCGCCATAAGCTCCTGCATTCATTACAACTGCACCACCTATACTTCCCGGAATTCCTGCTGCAAATTCCATTCCTCCAAGTCCAGCCTCTGCCGCTGCATTTGCAGCCCTCGACATAAGTGTGCCTGCACCTACTGTAATTGTAGTGCCACTTATCTTGATACTCTCCATCGCTTTTCCAATTTCAACTACTAATCCGCGGATTCCTTTATCCGTCACTAGCAAATTACTTCCATTTCCGATTATTGTAAGCGGAATATTATATTCTTTTGCCAGCTTAAGTATTGTATCAAGAGCCTTAATATCAGGTGTTACATATATATCTGCCGGTCCGCCAACCTTAAAAGTCGTATGTTTTGCCATCGGCTCGTTTTTCTTAATTTCGAGGTCTGGTAACTGACCTGACAGTTCTTTTAAAAATTCCTGATTCACTATTTAATCTCCTAATCTACTTATTACGCCCTCTCCTGAAACCCGCCAGAAGTTTTTCTAAGTCATGGAATTTTATCCACCACTTATACGAATATGTCTCTGCTCGCCACTTATAGAAGCGGAGTCTTCCCAGCTGAGAGAAATGCTATATAACCCTTATATGCTTCGTATAGATCAACTTTGCTTATAATCTCCCATGGTGCATGCATGTTAAGTACTGCAACACCACTGTCTATTACATTCATATTATAGTTTGCAAGGATATATGCAATTGTTCCGCCACCACCCTGGTCTACTTTTCCAAGTTCAGCCGTCTGCCATGATACATCTGCATCATCCATTACCTGTCTGATTTTGCCAATATACTCTGCGTTAGCGTCGTTTGAGCCGCTCTTTCCGCGTGAGCCTGTGTATTTGTTAAATACTAGTCCCTTACCAAAATATGCTGCGTTTCTTTTCTCCATTACTGATGGATAGTTTGGGTCATATGCGGCTGAAACGTCTGATGAGAGCATCTTTGAATTCTTCAAAGCTCTTCTTACGGCAAGCTCGCTATATGAGCCTGTTAAGTTAATCACCTCGGCCACTGTGTTCTCGAAGAAACGAGACTGCATTCCGCTGGCTCCGACACTTCCAATCTCTTCCTTGTCTACAAGAAGACATACGCTTGTGTATTCTGGCACTTCTATCTCAAGCATTGCTCTGTATGATGGGTATGAACATACTCTGTCGTCGTGTCCGTAACCCATAATCATACTTCTGTCAAAGCCGTAATCTCTGGCATCTCCTGCCGGTACAACCTCGATTTCTGCTGATACAAAATCGTCCTCATCTACACCATATTCCTTTTCAAGAATGTTCAGGATAGCGGCTTTTACTCTGTCTTTTTTATCCTTATCATCCTGGCCCGCTTCAAGTGGAATGCTTCCAATCAGAATATCCAGATTCTCACCTTCTACTACCTTTGCACCTTTCTTCTCCAACTGGTCCTGTGAAAGGTGGATTAACAAATCGCTTACTCCAAATACAGGATCACCCGGCTTGTCTCCAATGTTAACATTTACTTTTGTTCCATCCTTTTTACAGATTACTCCATGAAGCGCAAGTGGTAGTGTTACCCACTGGTACTTCTTGATTCCGCCATAGTAGTGAGTGTCAAGAAATGCCATTTCTGTGTCCTCGTAAAGTGGAACCTGCTTTAAGTCAAGTCTAGGTGAATCAACATGGGCTCCGAGTATATTCATTCCCTCTTCTACTGGTCTGTTACCAATTATAAAAAGTGCAAGACCTTTACCCATATTGTTGGCGATAATTCTGTCTCCGGCTTTTACTGTAGCATTTGCTGCTATAAGCTCATCCAAATCTTTAAATCCGTTTTTTATAGCATCTTCATATACAAAAGCTGTGCATTCACGCTCCGTTTTACATTCAGATATGAAATTGCGATACTCTTCTGCAAATTTAAATAATTTTTCTCTTTTTTCACCTTCCGGGTATTTTGCCCATGCATTTTTATGTTCCATTCTAGTCCTCCGATTTTGTTAGATTTGCCTGAACACGGCGATACAATTCGTGAGCTGCATTATAGCCCATCTTCTTCTGTCTGTGATTTACTGCGGCTGTCTCACAGATTACCGCAAGATTACGTCCTGGTCTGATTGGCAGGTTGTGACATACTACCTTGTTACCGAGGTACTCTGTGTATTCTTCCTCAAGTCCAAGTCTGTCGTAATCATTATCTTTCTTCCAGTCCTCCAGGTTAATTACAAGATCAAGCTGCTGTTTTTCCTTTACACATTCTACTCCGTATAGAGTCTTTACATCAATAATTCCGATTCCCCTAAGCTCGATAAAGTGTCTTGTAATCTCCGGAGCTGTTCCCATCAAAGTATGTTCGTTAATTTTTCTAAGCTCTACTACGTCATCCGTTACCAGTCGATGCCCCCTTCGAATAAGTTCAAGAGCAGCCTCACTTTTTCCTATTCCACTCTCTCCTGTAATCATAACACCTTCACCATATACATCGACAAGAACTCCGTGCACTGTCATACATGGTGCCAGCTGTTCTCCAAGTACATAGATAATTTCTGCTGTAAACTGCGATGTTGCTCTTGTTGTCACCAGAATTGGCACATTGTTCTTCATCGCTTCCCTGATAAAAATGTCATCCGGTCTTAAATCTCTACATAAAATTATACATGGAATTCCAAACTTCATCAGTATATCATATCTTACAAGCTTTTCTGAATCTGACATCTGCTGTGCATAGGCATGCTCTGCCTGACCTATAATCTGCACTCTGTCTTCTGCAAAATGCTCAAAATATCCTGCCAGTGGTAATGCTGGTCGGTTGATATCACTACTTGTTATCTTTTTTGCCTTTAAGTCTATATTTGGTGTCAGGCATTTTAAATCTAATAATTCAGCTATTTTTGCTACTGAAACTTCATTCATTCCATTCATTATTTATCCCCCATTATGCTGCTTTTAAAAACATTCAAAAATTAAACATAATTATACCATATTCTGCGCTTTATTCCAAATTTTTATTGATATTAATATTGATTGAGGTATAAATGAGTAATAAGGCTAAAGA
>JAXJVZ010000387.1:0-3614 GCA_036308285.1 Agathobacter sp.
AGTCCTTACTCCAATTATACTTTCCGGTTCAATGGTCGGAACTAATCTTCTATGAAATTGTGCATATTCCATATCTTGTTCTTCCATAAGCATTTGAATAATTTTATCCATATTAATTCACATCCCTCCCTGTTTATCTTGAGTTTATATATTGTTTATAAATGTTATAAATTTTTTCTTTGATATACAAATTTATGTAACAATAATCATTTATTATATTATCATACATAAAGGAGTTGTTAAGTCGTAGATTTAATTCACAACTTGCTCAGCTCCGCCTAAAAACAATCTGGCTTAAGCAGCCAGTTCAAATAATTTTCCCTTTCTAAAATGTTTCAAAATAATACCTCTTCATTTATTTGAAGGGGTATTATTATATCCACACTTTTACAAATTCTTTTCCCTATAATTTTACCCGTATATACATTACTACAGTACTATAATTTTATCACAATTTATAAATACAGAACAACAGAATTATTGACACTCTCACCCCATTGTCCTATATTTATTTTATCTACAGTTTAGGAAGAAAAAAACATATATAAAAGCCTCCGTCGTATTGCAGGAATAAGCAGAGGAAAATATCAACAAATCTGACGACATGCCGCAACTGGAATGCTCAAGTATTCTTAAATAAAGAAAAGAGGAATTAACATGAAAAAAACTGTGACAAGAATCAATATTTTATACTCTTTATTACAATTTTTATACTGGGCTGCCGTATGCGCTGCCAACGGCTTTGCATCGATATATCTTCTTGATAAAGGCTTCTCAAACTCTCAAATTGGAATAACCGTTGCAATTGGTAACATACTTGGTGTTATACTTCAACCATTATTTGCCTCAATTGCTGATAAAACCGATAAAATATCCATACATAAATTAACTGCAATTCAAATTGCAATTGGTGCCAGCTGCTTTTTTATGATAAATTTCGTCCATAGCCTATTAATTGCAATAGGCGCACTTTTTATCATCTCAACAACTTTATACCAGACCACCTTGCCTCTCATAAATTCTATAAGTATGTATTACACAAATAAAGGAATTAATGTGAATTTTGGTCTATCAAGAAGTATGGGATCAGTATCATTTGCAATTACATCCACTATTCTTGGAATAATCAATGAAAAATATGGCTGTAGCCTTATATTCTTAGTTGGATTTTCGCTTTACATCATTGCAATTTTTGTTTTGCTTTCAATGCCGGTTATTAAATCCAATAATGATAATAAAAACAGCAATGCATTTGAAAATATTAACACAAGCAGCCATCGCGAAAATATCAGTATATATCAGTTTATTTTGCGATATAAATATTTCTGTGTTTGTCTGATTGGCATAATGTTCATATTTGTATTTCACAATATGCTAAATGCATATATGATTCATGCAGTAAGAAATCTTGGTGGAAACTCATCACACATGGGAGTCGCTATATCTATTGCCGCCTTTTCAGAATTACCAGCTATGGCTTTGTTCTCGAAAATCCGCAAGCATTTTAAAATAAGCAGTCTTATCGTTTTTTCCTGCTTTGCATTTACAGCTAAAGCAATTTTTACCGCAATATCAGGCAATATTCTTAGTCTTTATCTGGTACAATTAATTCAGGCTTTTTCATTTGCAATATATACACCTGCATCTATTTACTTTGTAAATGAAATAATGAACGAACATGACAAATTCAAAGGACAGGCAGTTATTACTGCATTTGTAACAGCGGCGGCAGTAATTGGCAGTCTCTCCGGTGGAATAATACTTGATAATTTTGGTGTTAAGACAATGCTTTATTTTGGAGCTGCATTATCAACATTAGGCACTGTAATTGTATCTATTTTTGCTCCTCGAGCATGTAAATTAAAATCATAATTTTAAAAAGGATATATTGAATGAATACAATTTTAGACTATTTAGAATGGCGTGGCGACTTAAGCTTTAACGAACGTCCATTTAACGAAATTGACAATTTAATATTCTCAGAGCTGGCATATTTTCAATTTTCCGATGTAATGGAACCTGAAGAGACAATAACAATTTCTGATGTATTCTCAAGAAATAAAATTAAACCTTCAAAACATGATTACAGCTCTAATGATCCACTTCCATTACTGGAAGCATGCAGTAAATCTGTACGATTTTCGAATGTAAGCGTAACTAATTTCGTAGAAATCATGGATACAAAACGCGAAATACAATTCAGCGCCACCACATTTATCTACGCAAAAGATCAAATTTACGTAGCATATCGTGGAACTGACAGCAATATAGTTGGCTGGCGCGAAGATTTTAATTTATCCTTTCTTGATGAATGTCCTGCACAGGCTGAAGCTGTTAATTATCTGCAGAAGGTTTTAAAATCTTTTTCTTCCTCCATCATAGTTGGTGGACACTCAAAGGGAGGAAATCTGGCAATATATGCTTCAATTTTCTGCAAACCAAAAGAACAGAACCGAATAACGTCCATATACTCAAATGATGGCCCTGGATTTAATGAATATATCTCTTCTGATAAAAGATATAAAGCAATATTGCCAAAGGTTAATCTAATCATTCCTGAAGCATCAATTATTGGTATTCTCTTTTCAAATAAAGAAGAGAAAAAAATTGTAAAAAGTACCGCAAACGGTGGCCATCAACATAATCCCTATACCTGGGTAGTAAAAAGAGATTCATTTGAAGAAGCTGATAAACAAGCCTCTTCGAGCGTACTGCTCGATTCCACTATGGAATTATGGCTTAAATCTTTAACCGACAAGCAAAAGAAAATATTTGTAAACTCACTTTTTAATTCAATTGAGGCATCTGGTGCAACTACTCTTGCACAAATTAATGATCAAAAATGGGTATCCTACAACGCAATTATTAAAGCATTAAAAGAAATGGATTCCGAATCAAAAGACTGTATTAGCAATTCAATAAAAAAACTTGCCCTTGCTGGACGAGATGTTCTCTGGAATGAAACGAAGAAAAAATTTGAACCTCGCCATTAATTAAAATGGCAGGTTCTTTTTTTATTACTTATGACAATTCTTACATGGACTATATCCTAAAGTCTCAAGCTCATGACTGTCCCCATAAAAGCCTTTTCTATTATGCACGGCAATATCATTGACAAATTTACATGCTGGATAATGAAATTTTCCAGTATTAATATTAATTATATAATCATATTTAATTTCTTCTGCATTTGCTTTCACAGAATCACTTGGCCAACTTTCACCAGTAGCATAATCTATCTCAATATATGGCTGCATGTTACTACAAAATACATTAAAACAAATACCCTGACCATTATCTTCAACAGACCAGGCTTCTATTTCTACCCCATCAGCAACTAAATTATCATCTTTAAAAACAGGGGTAACCCTGTACAAGACATGATTACCAGTCTCTTTAACGTAATTCGATACTCTATTTTCAAAAGGAAGCATACCACATGTATTTAGATACCTGGTGCCGGTTATAAGATTTCTCTCATTAGCATTTTCACCTGCAAGCTGATACGCAATCAAATGACATCTGTTATATAAATACCTGTCCTTAATTATGTCACTATATTTTACTGTATGCCAGCCACTTGGCTTTATATTGCCAATTTCACCCCTTGGTAC
>JAXJVZ010000388.1:0-3658 GCA_036308285.1 Agathobacter sp.
CTCCAGCCTTACGTCCGTTTGGCATTGCTCCTGTTGCCTTACCATATACTACGTTAGATGTAATTGTAAGGATAGATGTTGTAGGCTCTGAACGACGGTATGTGTGATGCTTCTTGATTTTCTCAAGGAATGTCTTAAGAAGCCATACACCGATTTCATCAGCTCTGTCATCATCGTTACCATACTTAGGGAAATCTCCCTCTGTCTCATAATCTACAGCAAGTCCGTTCTCGTCACGGATTACCTTAACCTTAGCATACTTGATAGCTGAAAGTGAATCGATAACGTGTGAGAATCCTGCGATTCCTGTAGCAAATGTACGACGTACATCTGTATCAATAAGAGCAAGCTGAGCTGCTTCATAGTAATATTTGTCATGCATATACTGGATAGCATTAAGTACGTTTACATATACGTCAGCTAACCAATCCATCATTGCATCATACTTCTCCATAACCTCATCGTAATCAAGGTACTCAGAAGTAATTGGCTGGAATTTAGGTCCAACCTGAACCTTATTCTTCTCATCAACACCACCGTTGATAGCGTAAAGAAGACACTTAGCAAGGTTTGCTCTTGCTCCGAAGAACTGCATCTCCTTACCTGTCTGTGTTGCAGATACACAACAGCAGATAGCGTAGTCATCACCCCATACAGGCTTCATAACATCATCGTTTTCGTACTGAACTGAAGATGTCTTGATAGAAACTGCTGCAGAGTACTTCTTGAAGTTATCAGGAAGCTTTGATGAATATAATACTGTAATATTTGGCTCTGGAGCCGGTCCCATGTTCTCAAGTGTATGAAGTACACGGTAATCAGTCTTTGTAACCATTGAACGTCCGTCAACACCGATACCTGCAAGGTCGATTGTTGCCCAAACCGGATCTCCTGAGAATAACTGGTTGTAAGACTCACAACGAGCGAACTTAACCATTCTGAACTTAAGAATCATATGGTCGATAAGCTCCTGAGCCTCAGACTCTGTAAGAATACCCTTCTTAAGATCTCTCTCAATATAAATATCAAGGAATGTACAAACACGTCCGATTGACATTGCTGCACCGTTCTGTGTCTTAATTGCTGCAAGGTATCCGAAGTATGTCCACTGTACAGCTTCCTGGGCATTCTGAGCTGGCTTAGAAATATCTATTCCATAAATAGCAGCCATCTCTTTCATTCCCTTAAGGGCATTAATCTGCTCTGTAAGCTCTTCTCTCTGACGGATAACTTCACCCTTCATTGAACCAGAACCACAAACAGCCTTATCAGCCTCTTTCCAAGCGATAAGCTGGTCAATACCGTAAAGAGCAACTCTACGATAATCACCTACGATACGTCCACGTCCATAAGTATCAGGAAGTCCTGTGATAATCTTATTCTTTCTAACGGCTCTCATCTCTGGTGTGTAAACATCAAAAACAGCCTGGTTATGTGTTTTATGGTAAACAGTGAAGATCTTATGAAGTTCAGGATTTGGTGTATATCCATACTCTGTAAGAGCTTTCTCTGCCATCTGAATTCCACCATATGGCATAAATGCTCTCTTAAGTGGCTTGTCTGTCTGAAGACCTACAATCTTCTCTAAAGACTTAAGCTCAGGATCAATATATCCAGCTCCGTGTGATGTAAGGGAAGAAACAATATCTGTGTCCATATCAAGAACTCCACCCTTAGCACGCTCTTCCTTCTGTAACTTCTGTACTGCATCCCAAAGCTTATTTGTAGCCTCTGTTGGACCTGCTAAGAAACTCTCGTCTCCATCATATGGTGTGTAGTTCTTCTGGATGAAATCACGAACATTGATTTCCTCTTTCCAAAGTCTTCCTTCGAAGCCTTCCCACTGATCAAAATTAATCATTATGATCTCCTCTCTTATAATTGAAATTAATTGAAACACTTGTTGGTTAGGTACTTCTAACCTTCCCTAACCCACTAAAGAATAACTGACGATTTTCGGTTTGTCAATAATGAAAATGAAAGTTTTAGAATGTATACAATCCTTCTGGTACCAGAGCTCCACAATCCACATATTATCAAAAAAATGACTCCCCAACATTTTCTGCTGAGGAGCCATCTCTTTTTGCTTCTGATAAAGCCACAAGAGACACTAAAAAAGCCAGAAACTCCGTCCCCAATGGCTTACAGCTTAAAGCGGTAACCAACGCCCCAAATAGTTTCAATGTACTGAGGCTTAGCTGTATTAAGCTCTATTTTCTCTCTTATCTTTTTGATATGAACTGTTACTGTTGCAATATCTCCGATTGATTCCATATCCCAGATTTCCTTAAAAAGTTCTTCCTTTGTAAATACATGGTTAGGATTCTCGGCAAGGAATGTGAGCAAATCAAATTCCTTCGTTGTAAACTGCTTCTCCTCGTCATTAACCCAGACTCTTCTGGCTGTCTTGTCAATCTTGATTCCGCGAATCTCTACCATGTCGTTCTCAACTGTATTACTTCCAATTAATCTCTCGTATCTGGCAAGATGAGCCTTAACCCTTGCCACAAGTTCACTTGGTGAAAATGGCTTTGTTACATAATCGTCTGCACCAAGACCAAGACCTCTGATTTTATCAATATCATCCTTCTTTGCTGACACCATTAATATTGGAGTGTTTTTTCTCTCTCTGATTTCCTTACAGATTTCAAATCCGTCTATTCCTGGTAGCATGAGATCAAGAATAAATAAATCGAAATCTTCCGCGAGGGCTCTTGCAAGTCCGCTCGTTCCATCGCTTTCAATTACTACTTCAAAACCGCTAAGTTCCAAATAATCTTTTTCTAAATCTGCAATTGCAGACTCATCTTCAACTATTAAAATTTTACTCATAATTCCTCCTTCTTGGCTTCTGGGTTGGCTTCAGGATTGAGTCTTGGTCCGGGGTGGTATATACATGTGCGTACAGACTCGCTCTCGCTCGGACACAACGTAGCGGTACTAAATTCGCACAACGCGTGCGCATTGTGCTCATTAAGTGCCGACGTTGTGTGACGGTCTGTACGCACATGTATATACCACCACAGACCAAGACGCAATCCTGAAACTTTACGTTACGTTTTGGGTGTTACATTTTGTTCATTAATTGTTGCTAGTTACATTTATTTATATGTTTTGATTAGCGTTTTGGTTTTTTGGTTTTATTTTCTCTGTGCTCGATATCTTCGATGTCTATAACGTCAGAAGGTACTTCTTCAATGTGTTTTCTTATTACAAAGAACATTGTAGTGCCAGTGCCTTCTTTGCTGGTTGCCCATATTTTGCCGCCATGGTCTTCTATAATTTTCTTGACTATTGACAGGCCGATTCCGCTACCACCTGTGGCTGAGTTTCTTGAGGCATCAGCACGGTAGAAACGGTCGAAGATATATGGGAGGTCTTTTTGTGCTATTCCTCTTCCGTTATCTTCTATCTCAACCTGAATGAAATCTCCTACATCGTTTATTCTTATGTTTATTAATCCATTCTGCTTGTTCATGTATTTGATTGAGTTACCTACAATATTGCTGACTACCCGGCGAAGCTGTTCCGGGTCGGCTATTATTATAGTGTCGTCTAGTACATAATTGTGATATGCAAGACCTATTCCTCTTGACTCGAGATCTAAACCTATCTCTTCTATACAATCCATGAAATAATCTGCCACATTTATTTTGGC
>JAXJVZ010000389.1:0-4344 GCA_036308285.1 Agathobacter sp.
ATTCAAAAACCGTTCTCAGAATTACAGATTATGAACGCGTTATACAAAAGCTTAAAATAACATATTAACTCAAGGTGATATCAGAAAAATGATGTCACCTTTTTTAACATATATGGCAGGTATATATTATGAAACCTATTAATATTTATACACTTACAAGAATAAATAATAAAAGCTCTCTCAGAGCACTCGAACGACACATGTCTGGCAGAAATCATTACCTGAATATCAAGGAATGGGAGATAATTGGAATTCGAAAGCTTATTGATATCCTTGTTCTTAATGATTCTAATGCAATAAACTATAAATTTTACTATTCGTTTCAGCTTCCTAAACTTGGTAAAGAATTTGATTTATTGATGATAACCTCCGAGAATGTTATTAATATTGAAATCAAAAGTAATAATGTCTCAGATAATGCTATACGTAAGCAGTTGTTACAAAACAGACATTATCTGACTACTCTCGGCCGAACAATATATTCATATACTTATATTAGTGAACAAGATCGTCTTGTTCGACTAACCAATACAGAAAAGCTTATAGATACTGACTTTATAAATCTAAATAATGATTTAAAAAAATGTCCGGAAATATACGATGGAGATATAGCAGAGCTCTTCAAAGAAGATAAATTCCTTATTTCACCACTTACTGATCCGGAACGATTTTTGAAAAAGGAATATTTTCTCACATCACAACAGCGCGATATAGAAAACCGAATATTAAGGAAAATTGCCGAAAATCCATGCTGTCATGTCGGCTTTACTGGATTGCCTGGCACGGGGAAAACAATTTTACTATATGATATCGCTCTAAAGTTATCTAAAAACAACAAAATATGTGTACTACATTTTGGTTCAAGTCCAAAAGAACTTGAGCTTATAGATTTGCGCCTAAAAAGAATTGATTTTTATAGCTGCAACTTTATAAATATCGATGAAGTAAATTTAGAGGATTACCATGCGATTCTTGTTGATGAAGGTCACAGAATAAATAAAGAGTATCTTAAATTAATTTACAACACTTCTGTTTCAAAGAAAATACCGCTAATATTCTCATATGACAGAGAAGAAGAAATAGCTCCCTCTGAAATACAAAATACAGGAAATCACCTTATCGAGAGCATACCAGATCTGACAAAATACAGACTCACAAATCGTATCAGGGTTAACAGTGAGCTTTCAGCTTTTATTGGTTCATTAATGATGCCTGCAAGACATAAGTATCATATGGAATTTTCATCTGTAAATTTAGCATATGCTAATAATAAAACAGAGGCTGCAAATTTAATCTGCAACTTTATCTCTAATGGATTTACATATATCAGAGATTTACAGATTGATAACTTTACGCTTTTTTCATCGAATATTCTTAATGTTGAGGAGGCTACATGTAAGGAATTATCTAATGTTGTAATGCTAATTGACAAATCTGTCTATTATAATGAAGCCGGAATGTTAGTATCAAATATTAAAATAAAAGACAAAGATTCAAGTGTTCGAAATCTTTTTCATGGTCTGAGCCGTGCAAAGAACAAACTTGCCATCGTTATTATGGAAAATGAGGCTTTATTTAACTCTGTTCTTGATATTTTGTAATATTATCTCTATAAGCAGCTGGCGAATTACCAAATGCCTTCTTAAAATATCTTGTAAAATGAGATAAATTATTAAAACCACTTTTGACAGCAATATCAGATATTGAAGTCGTTTCGGTTTTCAACAGATATTTGGCTCTTTCTAATCGAACATCTAATAGCTCTGCTTTTGGTGAACTTCCAAAGAACTTCTTATAATAATTATAAAACTGACTTTTTCCAATATTGGTAAGCATAGACATATTATCTGCATTCCAGTTTTTCTCAGGATGAGACAATATCTCAATCCGTGCACGCCTGAAATTCTCGTAAATATCCATATCAATCATATTATGTTCAATGCTTCTGTTAATCTGCCTTGATATCTCTATAAATAATCCTTGCATCAACAGGTCAATTGACCTCTCATAATGAAGGTTCTTCTCAATGTTTTCTATATGAAGTTGTCTGAAACAAAGCTCTATTTTATCTGTAACTGCCGGATAAAACACAACATTTCTTGGAATATTTAATTCATCAAAAACAGCTTCATCCTTCACCTCAAAATGGATATAACTATTTACGAAACGATTTACAGCCTGATACTGCTGAGGAATATTAGGAGTGAAAAGTATGCACCCTCCTGGTTGTACATTAATATATTCACCTTTTTGATTCAAAATCATTGGAGTCAGGAAATGAAGCATTAGATAATCACCGCTTCCTGTCGGTCTGTCAATCTTGTCACGTATGGGATTAACCTTGTGAAAATCACAATAATGTATTTCAAAATTCATAATTTTATTATTATAAATTTCGGAAAAAAAGTCAAATACTTCGGAAGAAAAAGCATTGCATATTTAGGATAATCTTCCTAATATATAGAGACATGAACATTAATATATTTTATAATTTTGAGGTGAAAAAATGACAAAAGATTTAACCGTGGGAAGCCCACTCAAAATTTTTATATGGTTTACAATTCCTATTTTAATTGGAAACCTTTTTCAACAATTATATAATGTAGTAGATACTGTAATTGTAGGGCGATACCTCGGCGAAGAAGCGCTTGCCGCAGTTGGAACGACTGGCTGTCTTATGTTTCTTGTAATAGGTTTTGCCAACGGTGTAGCTCAGGGATTCGGTGTAATGATAGCTCAGGCCTTCGGAGCAGGAAATCACAAACTCCTTAGACACTATGTAGCTTTAATCATTATACTTACAATTATTGTTTCAGCTGTATTATCAATACCGACAACAATATTTTCCAGGAATTTTCTAATTATGCTAAATACACCTGATAATATTCTTGGAATGGCAGATTCATATATTAAGGTCATTTTCGGCGGATTATTTCTTACAATGGTATACAATGTTGAAGCTGGAATCTTAAGAGGAATGGGAGATAGTAAGACTCCTTTGTATTTCCTGTTTATTGCTTCAGCCTTGAATATTGTTCTCGATATAATTTTAATCGTTTATGCAGGTCTTGGAACTGCAGGTGCCGCTTATGCAACAGTTATCGGTCAGGGAGTTTCAGCATTACTGTGCTTTTTCTATATGTATATAAAATTTCCTATCATCAGGATAAGACGAAGTGACTTCTACAATGATTTTGCAGGTTGTGTTAAACTTCTAAGCCTCGGAATTCCAATGGCAGTAAACTATTCTATTACAGCAGTTGGAACAATGATTTTACAATCTGCAATAAATGTATTTGGTTCAAGTGTTGTGGCAGCTTACACCGCAGCATCTAAGGTTATTAACCTTACAACCCAGACAATGCCTTCTCTTGGTACTACAGCTGCAACCTTCTGTGGTCAGAACCTTGGCGCCGGAAAAATGGATAGAATATTCAAAGGTATGAAGGTTGCTTTGCTATTATGTTTTGTAGTTGGGGTTTTAGGGGCAGCAATAAGTATTCTCTGTGGACCTGCAATGATTGGACTCTTTATAAAAAATCCTTCTGATACAACTATGGGTTATGCAATGGAATATCTTATTAAAGCAAGCACCTGCATGATGCCTCTTGCAATGATTTTCGTATACAGGAATGGAATGCAGGGACTGAATCAGGCATTAGTACCTATGCTTTGTGGAATTGTTGAACTTGTAAGCAGAGTATCTGTTATTAAAATTGTTTCTAAACCATTTGGATATTCCGGAGTTTGCTTAACAGATCCTATATGCTGGCTCGTTACCGGGGTAATGGTATTTGTTGCATATTTGATTTGGGAGATAAAAACAAAGAAAAAATGGAATATTAATAACAATGTATAAATTTGAATTATGTATTAATATACAATGAATTCTAATAGAATTTTTTGTTTATACTTGACTCAATAAGATTTTATGATATACTAACTTGCAGAGTGTGACATTTAGCCACGCGAAGGGGGGCACCACCACGGGTGCCTCATTTCGCGTGGCTTTTTTTACGCAGAAATTAATACAAACAGGAGGAAAAGTTTATGATACAAGTTAATGGAAAACAACTCGATATTGATGAAATTACAATATCTAAACTGCTCGAAGACAATGGATATGGTTCGCAGAGAGTTGCTGTAGAAGTAAATTACGAAATCATTCCCAGAAGCCAGCACAATGAATTTGTTCTTCATTCCGGGGATGTTATAGAAATTGTCAGCTTTGTGGGTGGGGGCTGAGTTTAGGTTATGGCTCACAAGTCTACCTTCTGGCAGTGCCCATATAGCTCTTGCAGACACGCTTTCGCTCGGGGCACAACATAGCGGTACTAAATTCGC
>JAXJVZ010000390.1:0-9370 GCA_036308285.1 Agathobacter sp.
GGATATTCTAGAAGCAGGTGTAATACCTGCTTCTTTTTTTGTGGAATTGCTACATCTTTACAAAAATGAACGTGCTCTTATAAGGAAGTCTCATGACAAGGAAGTCTCATGACAAGGAAGTCTCATGACAAGGAAGTCTCATGACAAGGAAGTATTATGATAAGAATGTATTATGAATAAGGAAGTATAATAAGGAACAACTTGTGGATTGGAATCAGTGGCAGTAAATTAAAAGAAGGTAGTGAAATACAATGATAAGTCCAGAATTTGAAGATAATATCAGCGAACTTAAATCAAAAATTAATAAATGTTCAGACATAAAAACCATTGGAATGAAGATTGGTCGGGACTATATTAATTGTCTTGTTGCCTATATAGAAGTAACTGTTGGTGGAACTACATCCAATGTAAGTGCAGTAAGTAAAATACTAAATAATCTATCATATTTAAGTGCAGATCAGATATATGAAGTGCTTGATAATAACCATGCAGGCCTGATAGATGTGAAATATTATACTGACATAGACGAAGCCTTAGACGGGCTTTTGACGGGAGATGTAATAGTATTTGTTGATGGATATTGCAAAATATTAAAGATACCTGATCAGGGATATCCTTCGCTTGGGGTAAAAGAAACAGAGTCAGAAAAAGTAATCAGAGGTTCTAATGAGGGCTTTTCTGATTCAATAAAGCTAAATACTGCGCTAATCAGACGACGAATAAGAACGGTTGATTTAAAGGTAGAGGAGATGACGGTTGGAGTACGCTCAAAGACAGGTGTGGCAGTTGTATATATGCAGGAGATTGCAAGACCGTCACTGATACAGCAAATAAAACAAAGATTAAAAAAATATATAATTGACAGCGTGCAGGATACAGGTGTGTTGGAACAACTGGCAGAGAAGCAATGGTATTCTCCATTTCCGGAATTTCAGACGACTACAAGACCGGATCGTGCAGCTATGGCAGTAATGGAAGGGAGAGTTATAGTACTCTCTGACAATTCTCCCTCTGCTTTAATCCTTCCGGTTGATATTAACTCATTCCTTAGAACAACGGATGATTACTACAACAGGTTTCAGGTGGCATCTTTTGCAAGAATAATAAGATATCTGGCAGCATTTTTTGCCTGTACCATGCCGGGGTTATATCTTGCTGTCACAAATTTTCATACACAGATACTTCCAACATCATTACTATTATCGTTTTGGGAGAATAGAATTGGTGTTCCGTTTCCGGAGGTGGTAGAGGTTATTTTGATGGAAATGTCTTTTGAGCTACTGAGAGAAGCAGGAATCAGACTGCCGGGGGCTATGGGCAATGCTATCGGAATAGTGGGCGGACTTATAATTGGACAGGCTGCTGTGGATGCAAATATTGTAAGTCCTATTGTGGTAATTGTGGTTGCATTTACAGCCTTATGTTCTTTTGCGATACCAAACGAAGAATTTGCATTTTCATTCAGGATTATAAAGTTCTATATTATCGTACTTTCATCGTGGTTAGGTTTCTTTGGCTTTTTGCTGGGAATATATTCGATATTGATTCATTTGTCCAAATTAATGAGTTTCGGGATTCCCTATCTCATGCCTTATGTTGGTGCCGAATTAAACGATTACAAGGATGAAAGGGACAGCTTTCTTAGACTTCCGTTTCGTATGCTCAACCGTCGCCCAATCTATGCACGTTCACAACAGAGAATTAAGCTTAAAAATAAGTAAAAGGGGAAAATTATGTTTTCGGATAATAAACGTATATCTTATCGTCAGATCTTTAGACTCTTTGTCTTTGAACTGCTTGGTGCAAGTACACTTATCCTTCCGGGATATTTAAGTGAACAGGGTGGGCTATGTGGCTGCATATCTGTGCTTGTGGGTACATTATTTTCTTTGCTTTTTCTATTATTACTCTACAGGGCAATGAAAATTATGAAATGTGATTTAATCACCTTTTTAAGCAAAAAAAAGCAACGTAAAATGTGGGAAAAAGTGATTAATAAAATCACGATTATACTGGTCTTTTTCTATGAGATAATGATAAGTGGTATTTATCTATATGTCTTCTCTGAACTGATAAATATAAATCTTTTACCCGACGAAAAATACACTATCATATCAGGAATTATTATTCTTACAAGTGCATATGCCGTAAGCGGAAGCCTTGAAAACAGGGCAAGAGTGTATGAAATTCTTTTCCTGTTTGTACTGATTCTACTTTTGGCACTGACTGTGTTTTCAGTTAAAAATATTAAATTTGAATATTTAACGCCAAATTTAACAAGTAGGGTATTAAATTTAGATTTATTGAAAAAATGCATCAAAAATACCTATCTTGTCTTTGCCTCGTACACAACGCTTTTCTGCCTTCTTTTTATTCCACAGCAAGGTAAAAGAGGTATTTATCAGCATACAGGTCGATTGTGTAAGACTATATGCGTGTCGTTACTCATTTCATCAGCTGTATTACTAATATTATATTTAGATTTAATAGGAAATTTCGGTTCTGGCGCACTTTCCCAAATGAGATTTCCGATTGTGACATTGATTGGCACTATAAGTCGAATTGATTCATTTATGCTGACAGTCTGGTTTTTTACACTCTTTGCATTGCTGAATATGCATCAGTACTATAGTGGTAAACTCATAAAGATTATTGTCGGCAACAATGGGAGAAGACGCTATATAGCAGCAGTGGCGTTTGTAACGTATGCAGTGTCAATTGTATTGAAATATGGAGATGACATCATGAATAGATATCTAAAGGTTTTATTATATGTAGGAGTTCCAATGCTTGTTCTGATTCCTGTGGTTATAATTTTAACGGGCTGCAGGTCTGACCAGTTGGAGGACAGATGTTTTCCAATGCTTGCTGCAGTGGATATGAATAAGGAGGGGGAGGTGACATTTGAATACCGCTACCCACGTGTTGAAGGAAATGAAGTAAAAGAAATAAGCAGGGGGTCTTATGATTTCGAGCAGGCATTAGAGACTTATGAAGAATCATTGTCAAAGGAACCGGATACCAATCACCTGAAGGTTATTATAATAGGAGAAACTTTCATTGGGGACAGGATGCAATATGATTATTTTATTGAAGAGTTGAGAGAGCAGGAATTGTTTCCTAGAAATACCTATGTGTGCATCAGCAGGAATGTAGATAATATTTTAGAATATGAAAATGAAATAAGTATGGATATAGGTGGATATATAGAAGAATATTTAAATAAGAATTCCAAAAGCAAAACCATGCAGCTTGTTACACTTGGGGAAATTATGGATGAAAGTGTTAATAAACGTCTTACTTTATATATACCTGTTCTTGAGGTATCGGAGGATGGGATTGCATGGAATAGTAACTACGAGATAGTAAATGGGATTCCTTTTGGAGATAAATGAATATTATAAATGAATAATATGAATAAAAAAGGCAATACTCCAATTATCAAAATGAAATGGAGTATTGTTATGAGTAAGAGTTTTGGTCGTATTCTTTTTATAGCATTAATAGCAGCTGGATTTATTTCATATAAAGTGATGGATGTAAACGGATTATTAAATTCGTGTATGAACGCTGGTCAGCTATCAGGGCAACAGATTTTAAATGGCAATGCATCAGAGTTACAGCCCGAAATCGCAGAAAAAATTCTAAGGTTTCATGTGCTTGCAAATAGCGACAGTGATGAGGATCAGCAGGTGAAGATAAAAGTGCGGGATGCTGTTGGAAAATACATAGAGCCAAAATTGATAGATTCAAAAAGTCTCGAGGAAACAAAAGAAATAGTTGAATCAGAAATGGATAACATAATAAAAGTTGCAGATGATACACTTTTTGAAAATGGATTTTCTTACAAATCGAGTGCGTCTGTTACAGTGACAGATTTTCCGGAAAAGTCATATGGGGAATATACCTTTCCGGCTGGAAAATACCAGGCATTGCAGATTGTTCTCGGAGATGGAAATGGTCATAACTGGTGGTGCGTGCTTTATCCTAACATGTGTTTCAGAGGAAGCGTGTATGAGGTTGTATCAGAAGAAGCAGAAGAAAGTCTGAGGGAAGTTCTTACGCAGGAGGAATATGAAGCAGTATTTGACTCTGGCAATTTCCAGATAGATTTTAAACTTCTTGAAATTCTCCAATAAAACAGTTACTATATTGGTTGCAAAGGAGAAATAAAAATGACAAAAGATATTTTAGTGTCCATTAGTGGACTTCAGATGGCTCCTGATGACCAGAGTGATTCAGTTGAGGTTATTGCGCCGGGAGAATATTATTATAGAAATAACAAGCATTTTATTGTATACGATGAAGTGACAGAGGGCGAGAGTGAAGTCACAAAGAATATAATCAAATTTAATAATGATTATATGGAGGTGACCCGTAAGGGGCCTGCCAATGTTCATCTGGTATTTGAAAAAAATAAGAAGAACGTAACCTATTACTATACTCCATTCGGAAGCCTTAATGTGGGTATTGATGCGAGAAGTGTTGAGGTAAAAGAGAATGAGGATGAGATAAAAGTAAATGTAAAGTATGCTCTGGAAGTAAATTATGAGCATGTTGCGGAGTGCGATATAGTAGTTACAGTTAAATCAAAAGGAAGTGAATTCAAATTACTATCAACATAAATTATTTTTATATAAATAGTTCTAACAAAAGAAACGGCTGGATTAATTCCAACCGTTTCTTTATATAAAGCTTATTTCTTCTTTTTCTTATTCTTATTCTTTGAATCAGCGTTAGCGCTTTCAGCCTTAAGCTGCTCGCTGGCCTTGTTGTAACGCTCCTGAAGTTTAGCTTTGAAGCTCTTCTTGCCTGCTGGCTTTTCGAGTGGTCCACGAAGTCCCTTTACAGAAGTGATATAAATTCCACTGATAGTAGCTTTAACTTCTTTTTTTACAGGAATCTCATCAAAAATTGCTTCGTCAGCAATAAGAGACATAACCTTTGGTCCGATTTTAGCTTTAACAACAGGAAGTTTTGCCCGGCGCATATACTTAGGGGTCTGTTCCACGATAAATTGTGGAAGTCCGGCATCCTTAAGTTTCATACGTTTCTTGTCAATGATAAGTATGGTCGCCTGCTGAGCAACGGCATCCATCTGAGCCTGCTGTTCATCCCTTTTTGCCTGTGCTTTCTTGCCTAAGAAATAGAGGACAACCATTCCCACAATAAGAATCGCTAAAAGAATAAGTAAAATTATTGCCCATTTACTCAAGACGCAATCCTCCTCTTTTTTAATATTAGTTATTGTAGCAGAGAAAAAAGCAAAAAGCAATGTAAAACAATGAATTGTAATTAACAAAATATTATGATAGTATATAAAAGTTAAATTGCGCCTTGTGCGTAAAAAGGAAGGAAATAAATATGAAGAAAAAAATTTTAGCGGCGGTTTTATGTGCGTGCACTATAATGACATTTTCCGCATGTGGCGGGGAAAAAGAAAGTACTGAGGTGACTGAACAGCAGAGTAAAGCAACAAGTGCTGATTACAAACTGGATTATGCAAAGCAGGTTAAAAAGCTCTGCGATTATACTTCTGTTCCGGTTGAACTGAGTTCGCAGTATGATATAACAGATGAAGCTGTTAACGATTACTTTACCGGACTTATATCTGCATATGGAAGCAAGGCATATCATGAGGTTACAGACAGAACAACAGTTGCAGCAGATGATTATGTGGATGTTGACTATACTGGATATAAGGACGGAGAGGCTTTTGAAGGCGGTGCGGCTGAGGGCGTACTTATTGATGTGGCAAACAACTGCCAGGTTGGTGGAAGCGGATTCATCGAAGGCTTTACCGCAGGACTTGAAGGTGCCAGTGTTGGTGATGAAATCGACTGTGATGTAACTTTCCCGGAAGAGTACGGGAATGAAGACTTGGCAGGACAGCCTGTCGTATTTAAGTTTAAAATCAATGCAATATATGATAAAAATCCTGTTTCAATCAGTGAAATTGATGATGCATTTGTGAATGAAGTTTTTGGTGAGAATACAGGTGTTACTACTGTTGAAAAATTAAAAGAAGAGATTAATAATGATCTTGAGGCAAAGAAGAAAAATGCAGCATCTGTGGAAATTATAGAATATATTGTAGAAAACAGTGAGATAGAAATTCCAGAGGATTACTTAAAGCTCAGATTGAAAGAGTATGTATCATACGTAGTTGAGAATTATGGTGCAACTGAGGAGGATGCGAAAAACGAGGGTAAGGACCAGCTTGTTGAACAGATAAAACAGGAGATTGTTCTTGGATATATCGCTGAAAAAGAAGGAATAAAGCTTGATGATGATGGCTACAATGATTTCATTACAAACTATGTAGCATATTATGGTTCGGCAATGGGACAGCAGTTTACACAGGATAAGTTTTATGAAATTGCCGGATTTGGTAATGCAAAGGTTGGGGAGAATCAGATGCGTAATCAGTATGTAGGAAACCTTGCGTTAGATAAGCTTGCAGAGAATGCAGATATTAAATTTGTTGATGATACAGTTGATGAGACAGAGGAATAAAAGTTACTAAGGGAGGATTAGATTTAATGGAACTTACAAACATTCGTGATATTTTTCGCGACAGAGAGAAATATGTAAATACTGAAGTGACAATCGGTGGCTGGGTAAGAAGCAACCGTAATTCAAAGAATTTCGGATTTATCGTTGTAAACGACGGAACATTCTTCGAACCAATCCAGGTTGTATACAGTAACGAGCTTGCTAATTATGATGAGGTTGGTAAAGTAAACGTAGGGGCAGCACTTATTGTAAAGGGCCAGCTTGTGCCAACACCGGAAGCAAAGCAGCCATTTGAGATTCAGGCAGCAGAAGTTGTGATTGAAGGAGCATCTACACCGGATTATCCACTTCAGAAGAAGAGACATACCTTTGAGTATCTCCGTACAATCTCGCACTTAAGACCAAGAACAAACACTTTTGAGGCAGTATTCAGAGTACGTTCGCTCTGTGCATATGCTATTCACAAGTTCTTCCAGGAGAGAGACTTCGTATATGTTCATACTCCAATTATCACAGGAAGCGACTGTGAAGGAGCTGGAGAGATGTTCCAGGTTACAACAATGGACCTTAACAATCTTCCAATGACAGAGGATGGAAAAGTAGACTTTACCAAGGACTTTTTCAATAAGCCAACTAACCTTACGGTATCAGGTCAGTTAAATGGTGAGACATATGCCATGGCATTTAAGAATATATACACATTTGGACCAACATTCCGTGCTGAGAACTCTAACACAACACGTCATGCAGCAGAGTTCTGGATGATTGAGCCGGAAATAGCATTCGCTGATCTGGATGATGACATGATGCTTGCAGAGAGCATGCTTAAGTATGTAATCAACTATGTTCTTGAGAATGCACCGGAAGAGATGGCATTTTTCAATAACTTTGTTGATAAGGGACTTCTTGACAGACTTGAGAATGTAGTAAGCAATGACTTTGCAAGAGTAACTTATACAGAGGCAATTGATATTTTGTCAAAGAATAACGATAAGTTCGATTACAAGGTAAGCTGGGGATGTGACCTTCAGACTGAGCATGAGAGATATCTTACAGAGGAGGTATTCAAGCGTCCTGTATTCGTGACAGATTATCCAAAGGAGATTAAGGCATTCTACATGAAGCTTAACGAGGATGGAAAGACTGTTGCAGCAGTAGACTGTCTTGTACCTGGAATCGGTGAAATTATCGGAGGAAGCCAGAGAGAGGATGACTACGATAAGCTCCTTGCAAGAATTAAAGAGCTTGGACTTAATGAGGAAGACTACGGATTCTATCTTGACCTTCGTAAATATGGTTCAGCAAGACATGCCGGATTTGGTCTTGGATTTGAAAGATGCGTAATGTATCTTACAGGTATGGCTAATATCCGTGACGTTGTGCCATTCCCAAGAACAGTAAACAACTGTGAGTTATAATTTATAGAATAATATTGTCCCTCCGCGCATATATTCTGGTGTGGAGGGATTTTTTTATGTTGAAAAAGATTGGACGTCTTGTTTTTAGTTTGATTATTATGTGCCTTGTAACAGGTGCTTTTCTGGCGGCTGTTGCAGCTGTAGTGTACTATTTAAGGCTGGATGCGTGGGTTGCTGAAATTGGAGTTATGCTTACATATGCAGTGGTGGGACTGTGCGGAGGAAGAGCCTGGAAAGGAAATCCGATTACACCGTCGACTCTGTACTGGGCGATTTACATTGTGATTATGAGAATAATAACACCTGGAAATATGAAGAATGTTCCACAACTTATACTAATCTGGGTAATTCTTATATGCTCATGTGCACTTGGCTGCTGTCGTACAAACAGACAAAAAAAGTCTTTTCAACTCTGACCCTCTGTGCTATAATGTTACAAATAGAGCGTAAAGGAGAAATTCTTATGAAGCATGTAAAGACATTAAATACAAGAAAATTACAGAACACAATTAAGAAGGGCGGATGTGGCGAGTGCCAGACATCATGCCAGTCAGCTTGCAAGACATCTTGTACAGTTGGAAATCAGACTTGTGAGCAGTATAAATAGTCTGATACATTATAGTTACTACAACTAATAATGGACCGCGCGCAGTGCGTGCGGTCATTTTGTGTGTTAGACATTTTGCTGTCTATGAGCATAGAATAGAGCCGGACAAATGACTTGTATAATCCGGAAAAACGGCAAATATAATACAAAGCAGAATACGAATAAGAATACGAATTAAAATACTAAATAGAAATATTAAATAGTAATACTAAATAGAATAGAAAGAGAGGAATATTATAGTGGTTCATCAGTACAAGAACAACGGCTATGATATTGTCTTAGATGTTAATAGTGGTGCAATCCATGTAGTGGATGATGTCACATATGATGTGGTGGAGATGTTTGAGCAACATTCCGCCGAGGAGATTATCGCAAAGCTTTCGGACAAGTATCCGGAGGAAGAAATTAAAGAGGCAATTCAGGAAGTAACAGAGCTTAAAGATAATGGAGAGCTTTTTACAGAGGATGTTTACAAGGACAGGATTATCGATTATAAGAATCGTCAGACTGTTGTAAAGGCCCTTTGTTTACATATCGCCCATGATTGTAATCTTGCATGCAAATACTGTTTTGCAGAAGAGGGTGAATATCATGGAAGACGTGCCCTTATGGATTATGAGACAGGTAAGCAGGCACTTGATTTTTTGATTGCAAATTCAGGAAGCAGAAGAAATCTGGAGGTTGATTTCTTTGGCGGAGAGCCACTTATGAACTTCGATGTGGTTAAACAGCTTGTTGCATACGGAAGGGAACAGGAGAAGCTTCATGACAAGCATTTCCGTTTTACACTTACTACTAACGGTGTACTTCTTAATGATGACATTATGGA
>JAXJVZ010000391.1:0-2832 GCA_036308285.1 Agathobacter sp.
GATTTGGCGCCTATGCCCGGAAGCATCGACAGCTCTTCTATCAGCTTTGATATCTCACTGCTGTAGTATTCCATTAGAACAGACCACCGCCGAGACCACCGAGACCTCCTGTAATCTTAGCCATTGATTTCTGTGATACTTCATCAATCTGGCGAAGCGCTTCATTTGTCGCTGCCATAACTAAGTCCTCTAACATCTCTATATCATCAGGGTCAACTACTTCTTCTGAAAGCTTAACCTTTGTGATTTCTCTCTTTCCTGACACAGTAACCTCTACAGCTCCACCACCTGCTGTTGCTGTAACTTCCTGCTCCTCAAGCTGCTGCTGGGCCTCTTCCATCTGTCTTTGCATCTTCTGGGCCTGCTTCATAAGGTTATTCATATTTCCTGGCATACCGCCTGGGAATCCACCCCTTTTTGCCATGTGAACTGCCTCCTTAAAAATGTATATTTAAAATTATAAATTAAAAATTCTCTTCTACTATATCAAAATCAATCAAATCTCTCAAGTCTACAACTGTATCTTTTGCACTTTGACCTGATTCATTTTTCTTGATATTAATCTCTACTTCTTTTTCCAGGCGTGTTGCTATCAGCTCTTTTAGCTTATCTACACAGCCTGCACGGTTCTGACTTAGATATTCATATGCATTGTTATCATCTAGCACCAGCTGTAAGTCTGACGCTGGTCCGAGAGTCGGAACTGCATGTTTAAAATACAGTCTTGATGTCCCTCCGAGCTCGGATAAAAGTGAGTTCCAAATTCGGATTACCTCCTGAATATCTTCCGGGATTGCCTTTGGAATCTCTTTCTTTACCGGTGCTGACGCTGGTGTTAGTGCCTGCTGTGCTCCGCCTGCCGGTGCTGCCATTGGTATGCCATTTGCCATCTGCTTTTCCAAGGATTCTAATCTGTCAATTATTGATGTATAATCCGATTCCATCTGCGGTCTGCAAAGCTTAATAATAGCAACTTCAATTAAAATTCGTTTCTGTGATGCAAAACGAATCTGATTTCCTAATTCTGAGAAAATGCGAATGTATCGCATGAGCACTTCTGACTCGATTAATCCTGCTTCTTCTTTCAGGGCTGCAAGATTATCGGCAGACATATCGAGTACGTCTTCCATATCATCTGAGCTTTGAAGCAGCATCAGATTACGAAGATACCATGTAAAATCATTTACAAGCTGGCCCAATTCTCTTCCTTCGTCTACAAGCTCGTCCAGAATTGAAATGGCGCCTGTTACATTTTTGTCTAATATCTGTCTAAGGAGTCTTGAGAATATTTCTGTATCCACCGCTCCTAAAACTTCAAGAACATTGTCGTAGGTTAATACTTCTCCGAGATGAAATGCTATACACTGGTCAAGAAGACTGAGTGCATCTCGCATTGAGCCATCTCCTGCTTTTGCCACATAACGGATGGCTTTTTCTTCTACCTCAACATTTTCTTCCTTCATTAAGTCTGATAGTCTTCCTGCGATTGTATCTATTGATATTCTGTGGAAGTCATATCTTTGACATCTTGATAAAATTGTTATTGGTATTTTATGTGCTTCTGTTGTTGCGAGTATGAAAATAACATAGCTCGGCGGCTCTTCTAAAGTCTTAAGAAGTGCATTAAAGGCGCCTGCTGACAGCATATGTACCTCATCTATGATGTAGACTTTGTACTTTCCTTCTGTTGGTCGGTATGTTACTTCCTCTCGAATCTGACGAATATTGTCGACACCGTTATTCGATGCTGCATCAATTTCTATTACATTCATGGATGTGCCTGCTGCTATAGCTTTACAGGTCGGGCACTCTCCACACGGACTTCCTTCTACCGGCAACTCACAGTTAACTGCTTTTGCAAAAATCTTAGCTACAGTGGTCTTTCCGGTTCCTCTTGTTCCGCAAAAAAGATAAGCGTGTCCTATACGGTCGGCTTTTATCTGATTCTTTAATGTTGTGACAATATGTTCCTGTCCCTTTACATCCTCAAACTCCTGAGGACGGAATTTACGATATAACGCCTGATAAGACACGCTTATTTACCTCTCTTACTATTAATCTCCGAAGCTTATTCCCATTCTTTTTGCTTCTTTTATCATCTGACTCTTTGGATCTACCACTTTAAGTTTTCCTGCTACTTCTTCAAGTGGTACTCTCTTTGTCTTTCCATTTATCATTGCAATCATGCAGCCGTATTCACCTTCCATAATGGCTTTTGCTGCTGCGGATCCAAGTCTTGTGCACAGTACTCTGTCATATGGACATGGACTTCCTCCACGCTGTGTGTGTCCTGGTACTGTTACTCTTACCTCTGTTCCAAGTCTCTGACCAATCTGGTCTGCAATCTCATATGAAACTGATGGATATTTTCTATCTGCTAGTTTTTTCTTATATTCTTTCTTCTCAAGGGCTGCGTCCTCTTTTGAAATTGCGCCTTCTGCTACTGCAAGAATTGTGAAGCCTTTTCCGTCTTTTGTTCTCTTCTGGATTGCTTCTACAACTTTATCAATATCGTATGGAATCTCAGGAAGAAGGATAATATCTGCACCTCCTGCAATTCCTGCATATAATGTAAGCCAGCCTACTTTGTGACCCATTACTTCTACGATAAATACTCTGTTATGCGATGCTGCTGTTGTGTGAATACAGTCAATTGCATCTGTTGCAATGTTGATTGCACTCTGGAAACCAAATGTTACATCTGTTCCGTAGATATCGTTGTCGATTGTCTTTGGAAGATGTATTACGTTAAGTCCTTCTTCTCTTAAAAGGTTTGCTGTTTTCTGTGTTCCGTTTCCGCCTAAGATTACTAAACAGTCAAGATTGAGCTTA
>JAXJVZ010000392.1:0-17209 GCA_036308285.1 Agathobacter sp.
ATGGCTATCGAAAAGAAGTCGGTAGCTAATCTTACAGCAGGAGTTACATATGTAATTAATGATGAGATGATTGACGGTTCACTTATTACAGCTGGTCTTACTTCAGTAACAATTTCAGCACTTAATAATAACACTGTTTCCCAGGCTGCACCAGAAAGCCTTGAGGATATTGCAAAAAGATGTGGATATACTAATTTAGGCATGTCTGTAGTTACAGAGGGGAATCTTAATATTAGAGAGACTCCGGCAACTGATGGTAAAATCGTTGGTAAAATGACAAACCATAATGCCTGCCAGATTAATTCAGTAGAGGGTGAATGGACAAATATTACTTCTGGTGAGGTAACAGGATATGTTATGTCATCATACCTTCTTACAGGAGAGGAAGCGTTAAAGACTGCAGGCGATGAAATCAGAAGAGTTGCATTATCTCAGACAGATGGACTTCGTGTCAGAACTTCGCCAGGTACTGATTCTGGTATAATAGCAGTCGTAGCTACAGGTGAAGCACTTACTCTTGCAGAGGAAGAGATTAAGGACGGATGGATTTGTGTAGATGTTGATGATCAGATTGGTTATGTATCATCAGAGTTTGCTACAGTAACAGAGTATTTACCTACAGCAAAGACTATCACAGAGTTTAAATATGGTTCAGGTGTATCAGATGTAAGAGCTGAGGTTGTAGAGTATGCGACACAGTTTGTTGGTAACAGATATGTCTGGGGTGGAACAAGTCTTACAAACGGTGTAGACTGTTCTGGATTTACAATGCAGGTATTTGCAAAATATGGTATATCGCTTCCACATTCTTCGAAGGCTCAGCCATCATATGGAACAAAAATTGATGCTTCAGAGGCACAGCCGGGAGATTTATTCTTTTATGGTAGTGGAAGGTCAATTAACCATGTGGCTATATATATGGGAGATGGACAGATTGTTCATGCAAGTAATAAAAAAGATGGTATTAAGATTTCAAATGCTTTCTACAGAAGTCCGGTTTGTGTAGTTAGATATTTTGATTAAATTGTATTAAATGTAGTTTACAATTAATGGTAGTTATGCTATACTTTCAAAGTATGGTTTTGCCCATATTCGGTAGTTGGACACTCCGACCTATTACTGAGTATTAGTTACATCGGGCGTTAAGAATATTAAAGGAGGATCTAAGAATGATCGCAAAGGAAAAGAAACAGGCAATTATTGCAGAGTATGGAAGAACACCAAATGACACAGGTTCACCAGAGGTTCAGGTAGCAATTCTTTCAGCAAGAATTAAGGAGTTAACTGAGCATTTAAAGGAGAATCCAAAGGATCATCATTCAAGAAGAGGAATGCTTAAGATGATCGGTCAGAGACGTGGATTATTATCTTACTTAAAAGAGACAGATATCGAGAGATATCGTTCACTTATTGAGCGTTTAGGACTCAGAAAGTAATTGTCATTTATTTAGAGCGGAGTTTTATAATTCCGCTCTATCTTTGTATTTAAACAATGTTTTGTCGGGAGGATATGCCGAGACCACTGAAGAATATATGTAATGATAAAAATATGATACGTATATTGCTCAGTAGTTTCGGACCTCTGACTATATAGAGAAAAAGGAGAAAAAAGATGTACAAAACTTATTCAATGGAACTTGCCGGAAGAACTCTTTCAGTTGATATCGGCAGAGTTGCGGCACAGGCAAATGGTGCAGTATTAATCAGGTATGGTGAGACAACAGTATTATCAACAGCTACAGCTGCAGATAAGCCACGTGATGGAGTTGATTTCTTCCCACTCAGTGTTGAGTTTGAGGAGAAGATGTATGCAGTAGGAAAGATTCCTGGTGGATTTAATAAGAGAGAAGGAAAGGCTTCTGAGAATGCCATTCTTACAGACCGTGTAATTGACCGTCCAATGAGACCTCTTTTTCCAAAGGATATGCGTAATGACGTAACTCTTAATAACTTAGTTATGTCAGTTGATCCAGAGTGCCGTCCGGAAATCGTAGCAATGATTGGTACAGCATTAGCTGTTCATATTTCAGATATTCCATTTGATGGACCATGTGCAATGACACAGATGGGTCTTGTTGATGGAGAGCTTATTGTAAATCCAACTCAGGAGCAGTGGGATAATGGAGACCTTCAGCTTACAGTTGCATCTACAAAAGAGAAGGTTATCATGATTGAGGCTGGGGCAAATATTGTACCAGAGGATAAGATGCTTGAAGCAATTTATAAGTGTCATGATGTTAACCAGACAATTATCGAATTCATGGATAAGATTCGTGCTGAGGTTGGAAAAGAGAAGTTTGAGTATACAAGCTGTGCTATTCCAGAGCAGATGTTTGAAGATATCAAAGCTATCGTTACTCCGGAAGAGATGGAGGAGGCTGTATTTACAGACGAGAAGCAGAAGAGAGAAGCTAATATAAAGGCAATTACAGAGAAATTAGAAGAAGCATTTGCAGAAAATGAAGAGTATCTTGCAGTTTTAGGTGAGGCAATTTACCAGTATCAGAAGAAGACTGTTCGTAAGATGATTCTTAAAGACCGTAAGCGTCCGGACGGAAGAGCAATTGATCAGATCAGACCTCTTGCTGCTGAAGTAGATTTAATCCCTAGAGTTCATGGATCAGCTATGTTTACTCGTGGACAAACTCAGATTTGTGATATCGTAACACTTGCTCCACTTTCTGAGGTTCAGAAAATCGACGGCCTTGATGCAAACTTAACAACAAAAAGATATATGCATCATTACAATTTCCCAGCATATTCTGTTGGTGAGACAAAAGTATCCCGTGGACCAGGACGTCGTGAAATCGGACATGGAGCTTTAGCAGAGAAGGCACTTATGGCCGTTCTTCCAAGTGAGGAGGAATTCCCATATACAATTCGTGCTGTATCAGAGACTTTTGAGTCAAATGGATCAACATCAATGGCTTCAACATGTGCATCATGTATGTCACTTATGGCTGCTGGTGTACCAATTAAGTCAATGGTTGCAGGAATTTCATGTGGTCTTGTAACTGGAGATACAGATGATGATTTCGTAGTACTTACAGATATTCAGGGGCTTGAGGACTTCTTTGGAGATATGGACTTCAAGGTAACAGGTACTCATGAGGGTATCACAGCTATTCAGATGGATATCAAGATTCATGGTCTTACTCGTCCAATCGTTGAGGAGGCTATCAGAAGAACCCGTGAAGCTCGTCTCTATATCATGGATGAAGTTATGAGCAAGGCAATCGCTGAGCCAAGAAAAGAAGTAAATCAGTGGGCTCCAAAGATTGAGCAGATTACAATTGATCCAGCTAAGATTGGTGATGTTGTAGGACAGAAGGGAAAGACAATCAACGAGATTATCGATCGCACAGGTGTTAAGATTGATATCACAGACGAAGGTTCAGTTTCAGTTAGTGGAACAGACAAAGAGATGATTGCTAAGGCAGTTGACATGATTAAGGTTATTACTACTGATTTCGAAGAAGGACAGGTATTCAAGGGAACAGTTGTAAGCATTAAGGAATTCGGTGCATTTATCGAGTTTGCTCCAGGTAAGGAAGGAATGGTTCACATTTCTAAGATTTCAAAGGAGAGAATCAACAGAGTTGAGGACGTTCTTACACTTGGCGACAAGGTTACAGTTGTATGTCTTGGAAAAGACAAGATGGGAAGAATTAGCTTCTCTATGAAGGATGTACCAGTCGAGGAATAGTATATTTTTAAAAAAGGTCGCAGTTTTGCGGCCTTTTTTGCGCATATAGAATTTATTTTTCATATAATAATTAAAAATGAAAAATGTAAAAAAGACTATAAATGCAAAAAAAGTTTATTTAAACAATATTACCGGAAAAGATATAAGGATTGCAATTTTAGATACAGGTACCTGTATGCATGAAGACATAGCCCGGAATATTGTGTATTTTAAAGATTATTTGAATTATAAGGAAAGTCCATATGATGATAATGGACATGGAACACATATTTGTGGAATTATTGCAGGGAAAAATGGTATTGCACCGAATGCTGATATTATTTCCATTAAGGTGCTGGATGAAAAAGGAAATGGAACGGCCAATGAAATGATTTATGGGCTTCATTGGATTAAAAAGAATCTGGAAAAATGGAATATAAGAATAATTAATATATCAGTAGGCTTTATGTCTGGTGCGGACCATAAGAAACAGAAGGATATTCTGGCTTTAATTAATGAATTATGGGATTTAGGGGTAGTGATTGTTGCGGCTGCGGGTAATAATGGTCCCAATCCATTTTCAGTAACAGTACCCGGAATTGCAAGAAAAATAATTACAGTGGGTTCTAGTGATGATAATAGCAGACATTATTCCGGAGTTGGACCAACAAACTGTTGTATTGTTAAACCTGAGATTCTTGCGCCGGGAACTAAGATATATAGTTGTGCAAAAGATAAAAAAGGATATGTGAGTAAAAGCGGTACTTCCATGGCTGCACCAGTTGTTACAGGTGCAATTGCATTGGCGTTATCGGTTAATCCCGGTCTGACACCTGTACAGATTAAATTGTTATTATATAAGACTGTGGATAAAACGACAAAATATGGTTGGGGACTTATCAACATTGACAGGTATGTAGAAGCTGCCAGAGTTTTTACTTGAAATATAATAAATATCTAGGTATAATATCTTGGTATTGTTTTGAGAAAGGTCGATTATATGGAACTTAGTGTTAAGCTTCAGGTGTTTGAGGGTCCTTTGGATCTTCTACTACATTTGATAGATAAGAATAAAGTTAATATATATGATATTCCAATTGTTGAAATAACAAGTCAGTACATGGAGTATATTGCAGAGATGAAAAGACAGGATTTGAATGTCCTGAGTGAGTTTCTGGTTATGGCGGCCACTCTTATTGATATCAAGTCTAAGATGCTTCTTCCAAGAGACCCTGAAGTAGAGGAGGAAGAGGAGGATCCAAGAGCCGAGCTTGTACAACAGCTGTTAGAATATAAGATGTATAAGTGTATGGCGGATGAGCTTAAGGACAGACAGATTGATGCCTCAAAGACTATGTTCAAAGGACCTACAATTCCAAAGGAAGTTCTTGCATATGAGGAACCGGTTGATTTAGAAGAGCTTATGGCTGATGTTACTTTGTCAAAGCTCAATGAGATTTTTAAGAGCATAATGAAGAAACAGAGCGAGAAGATAGACCCTGTTCGTTCAAAGTTCGGTAAAATCGAAAAAGAGGAAGTATCTTTAGAGGATAAGATGTCTGATCTTACCAATTATGCACAGGTGCATAGACATTTTAGTTTTAGAGGTTTATTGACAAGTGCTTCTACTAAGGTGGAAAAAATAGTAACATTTTTAGCAATATTAGAGCTTATGAAGATTGGAAAAATCAGTATTTCACAAGAGAATATCTTTGATGATATAAAGATTGAATCTAAGATTGCAGCCTAGCAAAAAGTCCGGTTATTAAGAAACCGTTGTACTATGAATTTTGAAGTTTGGATAGTGTTATTTAGGGATTATGGAAGAGAAGAATTATAAATCTATTATTGAAGCTATATTATTTACAATGGGAGATTCTGTTGAATTAGAAAAAATTGCAGATGCAATTGAACTTTCTAAGGGAGACACAAAGAAAATCCTAAAGCAGATGAAAAAAGAATATGATGAGTCTGACAGAGGAATCACAATTATGGAATATGATGGTTCTTATCAGATGTGTACTAAGACACAGATGTATGAGTATCTTATCAGGATTGCAAAACAGCCTAAGAAGAGAGTTCTGACAGATGTTCTTCTTGAAACACTCTCGATAATCGCGTATAAGCAGCCCGTTACAAGAATTGAGATTGAGAAAATCAGAGGAGTATCATCTGACCATGCAGTAAGCAAACTGGTTGAATATAATCTCGTTTGTGAACTTGGAAGACTTGATGCTCCGGGACGACCATTACTTTTTGGTACAACGGAAGAGTTTCTAAGATGTTTTGGGGTACAGTCGGTTGATGACCTTCCGGTTCTTAGTCCTGTTCAGGTTGAGGAATTTAAACAGGAAGCTGAGGCAGAAATGAATGTATCCTTAGATATTTAGGAATATGGATATAAAACAGAATTTGTACAAGAATAATAATCATATATATTACCATTGGAGGTAGTATGTATGATTATTTTTTGTGGGAAAATATGTAAGAGATTAAGAAAACAGGTTGTGTTTATAACATTATTTGTACCAATACTTCTTACAATGAATTCAATTACTGTTAATGAAACAGTATATGCAAAAGATTTTGATGAAGAGAGTCTGTATGCACTAGCTGCTGCTGTTACAGATGGGTACAATGGAAGAGTGCTGGTATCAAAAAAAGCCAATGTTCCTCTGGCGAATGCAAGTACAACAAAAATTCTGACCTGTATCCTTGCCTTGGAAAAGTGCGATTTGAAAGATAAAATTAAAATAAGTGAAAATGCAGCTTGTCAACCTGAAGTGAAAATGGGGTTAACAGAAGGAGAGGAGTATATCCTGGAGGATTTGTTATATGGATTAATGCTTGAATCTTATAATGATTGTGCTGTTGCAATTGCAGAGCACGTAGCAGGAGATACAGAGACTTTTTCTGAATTGATGAATAAAAAAGCAAAAGAAATTGGTTGTTCAGATACTTACTTTATTACTCCAAATGGTTTGGATGAAGATAAAGACGGGATGTATCATCATACTACAGCAGAGGACTTATGTAAGATTATGAATTATTGTGTCTGGGAGTCTGAAAAAAAAGAAGATTTTTTGAAAATTACACAGACCAAGGAATATGGTCAGTTTGTTAACCATAATCAATTGCTTGGTTATAATGGCGTTATAGCCGGAAAAACCGGTTTTACAACACAGGCTGGTTACTGTTATGTTTGTGCTGTTGAAATTGATGGAAAGAGATTTTCCATAGCACTTCTTGGATCCGGCTGGCCAAATAATAAAGATTATAAATGGAAGGATTGTAAAAAGCTCATTGAATATACAGATAATACATATGAGGTTGGAAAAATTACAGAAGAATTTCCTGAACAAAGTGTCACTGTAAAAAATGCAATGATTGAAGAAGGCGATTTAAAGTGCTGGAAACAGCAGCAGAAATTTGATGTGGATCTTAATTTGGATAAAGGTGAAGCAGATAAAGAAATGAGGTTTTTGAAAGCAGAAAATGAAAGACTTGAATTAGTAACAAATCTGAGTGAAAAGAAAGCTGTGGATGCTGAAGAAATTGGGGAAGATCTTATAGTTGGAACATATAAGGCAAGTATAAATGGCTATGTTTTGGATGAAAATAATCTATACATACAAAGTGATATTATTCCTTGGAATTATAAAGCTTTTTTCAAGGCCATAATTATAAGATATATTTCTAAAATTTAGTCAAATTTTTAACAAACTTGTTGAAAAAAAACTCGAAAAGCTTTATTATCATACTAGCGGAAAATTTTTATTTTTATATATGGAGGACACAAAATGAGTAGTAACAATGGAAGCTTGGCAATGCAACGAATTGCTAAGTTAGTGGACGAGAACAGTTTCATGGAAATTGGCTCTCTCGTAACAGCTCGTAGCACAGATTTCAATCTTGATGCGGCAAAGACTCCTTCTGATGGTGTTATCATCGGACATGGTTTGATTGATGGAAATTTAGTTTTTATCTACAGCCAGGATGCTTCAGTTCTTAACGGAACAATTGGAGAAATGCATGCAAAGAAGATTGCTTCAGTCTATGATATGGCAATGAAGATGGGAGCACCGGTAATCGGCTTTGTTGATTGTGGTGGAATTCGTCTTCAGGAGTCTGTTGATGCATTAGATGGATTTGGACAGATTTATGCTAAGGAGGTAGCTGCAAGCGGTGTTATTCCACAGATTTGCGCAGTATTTGGTAACTGTGGTGGCGGACTTTCAGTAGTTCCTGCACTTTGTGATTTCACATTTATAGAAGAAAACAAAGGAAGAGTATTTGTTAACTCTCCAGATGCAATTGAAGGAAACAGAGTTGAGGTTTGTGACACAGCATCAGCTGCATTCCAGAGCGAGAACACAGGCTGTGTAGATGGAATTGGAAGCGAAGACGAAATCATCGCAGATATCAGAGCACTTGTATCAATTCTTCCTGGTAACAATGAAGGAGATTGCTATACAGATGTATGTGAAGACGACCTTAACCGTGGATGCAACAATATGGCAGAGATGAAGGCTGATCCAAGATATCTTCTTGCAGAACTTTCTGATGACCATGTATTTTTTGAGACAAAGAAGAATTATGCAAGAGATATGGTTACAGGATTTGTAAAATTGAACGGAATGACAGTTGGTGCAGTTGCAAACTGTTCAGCAGTATATGATGAGAACGGAGATAAAGCAGAAGATTATTCACTTGCTCTTTCAGCAAGAGGATGTAACAAGGCTGCCGAGTTTGTTTCATACTGTGATGCATTCTCAATTCCTGTTCTTTCTTTGACAAATGTTGCAGGATTTAAGGCTTGCATGTGTTCAGAGAAGAATCTTGCAAAGGCACTTGCAAAGATGACATATGCATTCTCTAATGCTTCATGTGCAAAGGTTAATCTTATTACAGGAGAGGCTTTTGGAAGTGCTTATGTTTCAATGAATTCAAAAGCTATCGGAGCAGATATGGTATATGCATATCCGGATGCTAAGATTGGAATGATGGATTCAAAACTTGCAGCTAAGATTATGTATCCACAGGCAGACTCAGCAGAGCTTAATGAGAAGGCTTCTGAATATGAGAAGCTTCAGTCAAGTGTAGCTTCAGCAGCTGCAAGAGGTTATGTAGATTTAATTATCGAGCCAGCTGATACAAGAAAATATCTTGTTGCAGCGTTTGAGATGCTTTACACAAAATATGTAGATGTTCCAGATAAGAAACATGGTACAAAATAGAAAGGGCAGACACATGAAAAGAAAGATAGCTTGTGTATTGAGCACTGTTTTAATGACAGTTATGCTTGGTGCATGTGGAACGGATCCGACCACTGTAGATTATAATGGTCATACTTATTCTGATCTTTCTTCACAAACTGTAATGCAGGCATATTTTACAGCAGCATTTGGTGATTATAAGAATCAGTTGCTTATGAGTGGGCAGACAGAAATTCCTGAAGAAGAGTTAGAATATTATGTAGGTAACGGTGTATCTGAGTATGTGTTTGATTCTCTTGATAAGTGGAATGAGATTCAGGGAGAATTCGGAACAGACATACAGATTTTAGAGGATACAGATGGTAAAAATAATCCTGAAAAAGAAGAATTTGTTAATTTAAATGATATTGATCCGACAAATTTTAAACCAGAGCAGTTTACTGTAACAAAATCTGGTGAGACTCTTACTACAGACATTATTCTTAAAGTTGGTAAGAGAGATGTGGATTATCAGCTTGTATATGATTATTTCTCAATGGAGATTACAGGTGTAACAATTGAACCTGTATATTCATTAAGTGAGAAGATGGCTAAGGCCGGACTTAATACTGTAATTTCACTTTGTATAGTATTTGCGGTTCTTATCCTTATAAGTCTTATCATCTGCTGCTTTAATATCTTCCCATATATTGAGAAGAAGAAAAAAGAAAAGGCGGCTAAGTTAGAAGCATTAAATACTACTGATACAACTCCAGCAGAGGAGACAGTTGCTTCAGATGTTACAGAAGCAGCTACTGATGACGCGGAGCTTATCGCAGTAATTGCTGCAGCAATTGCAGCCAGTGAAGGAACCACAACAGATGGATTTGTTGTTCGTTCAATTAATCGTAGATAAATTAGGAGGATATATTCGATGAAAAACTATACAATTACAGTTAACGGAAATGTATACGATGTAACAGTTGAGGAGACAGGAAGTGTTTCTACACCTTCAGCAGCTCCTAAGAGATCAGCAGCTCCAGTAGCAGCACCAGTTGCTGCACCTGCAGCATCAACAGGAGCAGGAAGTATTAAGATTGAAGCAGGAGCAGCTGGAAAAGTATTTAAGATTGAGTCTAAACCAGGCGATGTTGTTAAGAAGGGTGATACAGTATTAGTGCTTGAGATTATGAAGATGGAGACTCCTGTAGTAGCTCCGGAAGACGGAACAGTTGCAAGCATTAACGTTGCAGTAGGAGATGCTGTTGAGTCAGGTGCATTACTTGCTACATTAAACTAATTTTTAGGAGGTAATTTGTTGTGAGTTACGTAGGTGAAACATTATCAAACCTCCTACATCAGACAGCATTTTTTAATCTTACAGTTGGAAACTATGTAATGATAGCAGTTGCTTGTTTCTTCCTGTTTTTGGCGATTAAGAAAGAGTTTGAACCATTACTTTTAGTACCAATCGCATTTGGTATGCTTCTTGTTAATATCTATCCTGATATTATTGTAAGCCCAGAACATTCAAGTAATGGTGTTGGTGGTTTATTATATTATTTTTATACATTAGACGAGTGGTCAATCTTACCTTCTCTTATTTTCCTTGGAGTAGGTGCCATGACAGATTTCGGACCACTTATTGCTAATCCAATCAGTTTCCTTCTTGGAGCTGCTGCACAGTTTGGTATTTTCTCAGCTTACTTCCTTGCTATTATTCTTGGATTTAATGACAAGGCTGCAGCTGCAGTATCTATCATCGGTGGTGCAGATGGTCCTACATCGATTTTCCTTGCAGGAAAGTTAGGGCAGACTGGTCTTATGGGACCAATTGCCGTTGCCGCATATTCGTATATGGCATTAGTTCCAATTATTCAGCCACCTATTATGAAGGCTCTTACAACTAAGAAAGAGCGTCAGATTAAGATGGGTAACTTAAGACCTGTAAGTAAATTAGAGAAGATTTTATTCCCTATTGTTGTTACAATAGTTGTTTGTACTTTACTTCCAACTACAGCACCACTTGTTGGTATGCTTATGCTTGGTAACCTCTTTAGAGAGTCAGGGGTTGTTCGTCAGCTTCAGGAGACTGCTAGTAATGCACTTATGTACATTGTAGTAATCTTACTTGGTACATCAGTAGGTGCTACAACAAGCGCTGAGTCATTCATTAACTTAAGCACAATCAAGATCGTAGTTCTTGGTCTTGTAGCATTTATGGTTGGTACAGCAGCTGGAGTTCTCTTCGGAAAGCTTCTTTGCGTAATTACAAAGGGTAAGATTAATCCACTTATTGGTTCGGCTGGTGTATCAGCGGTTCCAATGGCAGCCAGAGTATCCCAGAAGGTTGGTGCAGAAGAAGATCCTACAAACTTCCTTCTTATGCATGCTATGGGACCAAACGTTGCCGGAGTTATAGGTACAGCCGTAGCAGCTGGTTGCTTTATGGCTATTTTCGGAATCTAATATCAGAAAGGAATAGAATAAAATGGGTGTAAAAATTACTGAAACCATTTTACGTGATGCTCATCAGTCTTTGATCGCTACACGTATGACAACAGAGCAGATGCTTCCTATCATCGAAAAGATGGATAAGGTTGGATATAATGCAGTAGAGTGTTGGGGTGGAGCTACATTTGATGCCTCACTTAGATTTTTAAAGGAAGATCCATGGGAGCGTCTTCGTAAATTAAGAGATGGATTTAAGAATACAAAGCTTCAGATGCTTTTCAGAGGTCAGAACATTCTTGGATACAGCCAGTATCCGGACGATGTAGTAGAGTACTTTGTACAGAAGTCTATTGCAAACGGAATTGATATTATTCGTATTTTTGACTGTTTAAATGATGTTCGTAATCTTCAGACAGCTGTTACAGCTTGTAACAAGGAAAAGGGACATGCTCAGGTAGCACTTTCATACACATTAGGTGATGCATATACACTTGATTACTGGATGGAGATGGCTAAGAAGATTGAAGATATGGGTGCTGACTCTTTATGTATTAAGGATATGGCCGGACTTTTAGTTCCTACAGCTGCTACAGAGCTTGTACAGGCACTTAAGTCAGCTACAAAGCTTCCAATCGAGCTTCACACACATTACACATCAGGTGTTGCTTCAATGACATATTTAAAGGCTGTTGAAGCAGGATGTGATATCATTGATACAGCAATGTCTCCACTTGCACTTGGAACAAGCCAGCCTGCTACAGAGGTTATGGTTAAGGCATTTGAGGGAACAGAGTATGATACAGGGCTTGACCTTGATCTTCTTACAGAAATCAGTGATTACTTTGCTCCAATCCGTGAGGAGGCACTTAAGACAGGTCTTCTTAATCCTAAGGTACTCGGTGTTAATATTCAGACACTTAAGTATCAGGTTCCAGGAGGAATGTTATCAAACCTCGTTTCACAGCTTAAAGAGCAGGGAGCTGAGGATAAGTATGAGGAAGTATTAAATGAGGTTCCAAGAGTTCGTAAAGACCTTGGTGAGCCACCTCTTGTAACTCCTTCTTCACAGATTGTTGGTACACAGGCTGTATTTAACGTTCTTATGGGAGAAAGATATAAGGTTGCTACTTCTCAGACAAAGGATATTCTTCTTGGAAAGTATGGACAGACTGTAAAGCCTTTCAATCAGGAAGTTGTTGAGAAAGTTCTTGGAGAAGATGCTAAGAATGCAATTACATGTCGTCCGGCAGATCTTCTTGAGCCTGGACTTGCTAAGTTTGAGGAAGAGATGAAGCAGTGGAAACAGCAGGACGAGGATGTTCTTACCTATGCATTGTTCCCACAGGTTGCAAAAGAATTCTTTGAGTACAGAGAGGCACAGCAGACAGGAGTAGATGCTAAGGTTGCAGATACTGAGAATGGTGCATATCCTGTATAATCAGATAAGTAATATAAAATACCACGAACAAAATAATTGTTTGTGGTATTTTTTTGTGTCTATTTACTCTTGAATAAAAAACGCAGAGTGATACAATCAAAAACGGTAGTTATGATAAACACGGGTACTTCCTCAAATAAAAAGAATGGACAAAAATAAAGAGATGGACAATATTGTAGAAACAAAAAAGACACTGATAACAAGATTTTTACATTATAATATGGCTGTGTTTGGTGGTTTTTTGGCCTGTTATGCAGTTATGCTGAGGTCAGATTTTTTAGGAAATGCACAGACAGCAAATCTTTTATATTTGGTTGTTGCCTTAATTGGAAAAGATGTAAATGAGTTTATACTCAGAGTATTTGCTGTGCTGATTTATGTATTGGCAGCTGTTTTATATGTGATTGTAAAGAAGAAAACATCTCTTAATATAAAATATGTTTCAATAGCTATTGATATTATTGCTGCATTGGTTTTGGCAGTTATTCCAGAAAATGCTAATTCAATTTTGGCATTATATCCTATATTTTTTGCAATGTCATTTCAATGGAATTCGTTCCCGGGAGAATATGGATATGCCAGCTCAACTATTTTTTCAACAAATAACTTGCGCCAGGTTTCAGTTTCATTAGCGGAGTATGTTATAGATAAAGACAAAAAAATGTTACATAAAGGTCTGTTCTTTTTAGGAACAATAGTATCTTTTCACATTGGGATTTTTATTGGATATTTTTCGGTGAAGGCTTTTTCGGTCAGGGCTACATTGATTGATATGATTTTTCTTGGCTCTGCTTTGGCTTTAACATATGCTGAATGTCATTGCATGAATCGTGCAGGGGCTGGTGATGTTCTGGTCAAGAAAACTAATGAAGGAAATTATGCAAAAATCAATTGCAATAATGCTTAATAAATAATACAGTTATGTTTGAAGATTTGTGTGAACAGGATAGGGGATAATATGTCAAACACTAATGATTTGTTAAATAGAATCAATAACAGATATAGCACTATGAGTAAGGGGCAGAAGATGCTTGCGACATATATTACAGACAATTATGATAAGGCTGTGTTTTTGACTGCGGCAAAGATGGGAGAAACTGTAGGGGTAAGTGAATCTACTGTTGTAAGATTTGCTACAAGTATCGGTTATAAAGGCTATCCGGAGTTTCAGAAAGCATTGGAAGAACTCGTTAGAAACAAATTGAACTCTGTTCAGCGTATGGAGGTTACATATGGAAGAATTACCCAGTCTAAGATTCTTGAGACAGTTCTTCAGTCTGACAGAGATAAGATAAAAACTACACTTGAGAAAATAGACCCTAATGCATTTGAACAGGCTGTTGATATGATTCTGGAGGCAAAAAATATTTATATAGTGGGTATTAGAAGCTGTGCGCCTCTTGCAAGCTTTCTTGCATTTTATATGAATTTGATGTTTGATAATGTCAGACTGTTGACTACAAACAGTTCTAGCGAATTATTTGAACAGATGGTTAGAATTAACAGTGATGATGTAATTATTGGAATTAGTTTTCCAAGATATTCTATGAGAACTTTAAAGGCTTTGGAATTTGCAAATAATAGAAATGCGAAAGTTATTACTATCACAGATAGTATACATTCTCCGATGAATTTATATTCATCATGTAATTTGATAGCAGATAGTGATATGGCGTCCATAGTTGATTCATTGGTTGCCCCACTTTCTGTAATTAATGCAATAATTGTTGCTCTTTGCATGAGACGTCATCAGGAAGTGGGAAAGATACTGACAGAGCTTGAAGATATATGGGATGAATATCAGGTGTACGAGAATGATGAGATAGATTTTATTGATGACTCTATCAAAATTCATTATGCAAAATTAGAGGGAATGGATAATGAGTAAAGTAGTTGTTATTGGAGGCGGTGCGGCTGGTTCATATGCGGCAATAACTGCGGCAAAAAATGGACATGATGTTACTCTTGTTGAAAAAAATGAAAAGATTGGCAAGAAAATTTATATCACAGGAAAAGGAAGATGTAATCTTACAAATGCAAGTGATATGGAGGTTCTTTTTTCCAACGTAATGAGTAATAGAAAGTTTTTGTATAGTGCATTTTATGCATGCGACAATAGTTCTGTTATTGATTTTTTTGAAACAAATGGGATGGCTACAAAAATTGAGAGAGGTAACAGGGTTTTTCCGGTATCAGATCATTCGTCTGATGTTATCTCAACACTTACAAAAGCTTTGAGAAAAGAAAATGTAAGACTGTTGTTTAATACAAGTGTTAAGAATATTCTGATTGAAGACAATGCTGCATGTGGTGTAGTCTTGTCCGACAATACAAAACTTAAAGCAGATTCGGTTATTGTTGCTACTGGAGGACTTTCCTATAAATCTACAGGCTCGACTGGGGAAGGACATCAGATGGCCAAAAAACTGGGACATAAAATAGTTGAATGTACTCCGGCACTTGTTCCGTTTAATATCAAAGAAAGCTGGGTTAAGGAGCTTCAGGGATTATCTCTTAAGAATACGGCAATAATGATTTATAAAGAGAAGAAAAAGGTCTATGAGGATTTTGGTGAAATGCTTTTTACACATTTTGGTGTAAGTGGACCTATGATTTTATCTGCAAGCGCAAGTATTAAGCCGGCTTTATTTAAAGAAAACTTAAAATTGGTTATTGATTTAAAACCTGCACTTACAAGTGAACAGCTTGATAAGAGAATATTAAGGGATTTTGATGAGGAAAAGAATAAGCAGTTTAAAAATTCTATTGGAAAATTACTTCCACAGAAGCTTGTTCCTGTTATAATAGAATTATCTAAGATAAATCCAGATAAGAAGGTTAATGAGGTCTCAAAAGAGGAGAGACTTTTACTGGTTAATCTTATTAAAAATCTGACAGTGACAGTTGAAGGATTGCGGGACTGGAATGAGGCCATAATAACAAAGGGCGGTGTTTCTGTAAAAGAGGTTAATCCTTCAACAATGGAATCAAAGCTGATTAATAATTTGTATTTTGCCGGTGAGGTGTTAGATCTAGATGCGATGACGGGGGGATATAATCTTCAGATTGCATGGTCAACAGGTTATCTTGCAGGAATAAGTATTGTTTGATTTGGAAAATAATTTATAGGGAGAAAAGATATGATATATAATATAGCAATTGACGGACCTGCAGGAGCAGGAAAAAGCACAATAGCAAAGAAGCTTGCAAAGGATTTAGGCTTTGTATATGTTGACACAGGTGCAATGTATCGTGCTATGGCTTACTATTTTTTACAGAATGATATCTCGGCAGATGACGAGGCTTTAATCTCAGCTGCATGCGAAAATGTCGATGTAACAATAAAGTATGAAGATGGACAGCAACAGGTGATTCTTAATGGTGAGAATGTTAATGGGGTGATTCGTCAGGAAGAAGTTGGAAACATGGCATCTGCTACAAGTGTATATCCTGTTGTAAGAACAAAGCTTGTTGAACTGCAGAGAGAGCTTGCAAAGAAACAGAGTGTTATCATGGATGGAAGGGATATAGGTACAGTAGTTCTTCCGGATGCCAATGTTAAAATATATCTTACAGCAAGCTCTGCTGTACGTGCTAAGAGACGTTATGACGAACTTAAGGAAAAGGGCATAGAATGCGATTTAGATGCTATAGAGAAGGATATTATTGACAGGGATTACCGAGATATGAACAGAGAAACTTCACCTCTTAAACAGGCTGACGATGCTGTTCTTTTAGATTCATCAGAGCTTGATATTGATGGTGTTGTAGAAGCAATGAAAAAAATAATTGAAGAGGCAAAATAATGAATGTAAATATAGCAAAGAGCGCAGGTTTCTGTTTTGGTGTAAAACGAGCCGTAAATATGGTGTATGATGAGATAGGACAAAATAACTGTCCTATATATACATATGGACCGATTATCCATAATGACGAGGTTGTTAAGGATATGCAGGCTAAAGGTGTGACGGTTATAAAAGATTTAGCCGAGCTTAATTCATTTCCCAAGGGAAAGATAATTATCAGGTCTCATGGAATAAGTAGGGCCGAGTACCATAAGATTGAGGAATCCGGATTTGAAATAATGGATGCAACATGTCCATTTGTTTTAAAAATTCACAGACTTGTAGAAAAACACAGTGCAGAAGGAAATCACATAATAATTGTTGGAAATCCTATGCATCCTGAGGTTCAGGGGATTAAAGGCTGGGTTAACGGTGACGCTGTAACTGTTATTTCCAGTGTCGAAGATGCACAGGCCTTTTCGGCTGATTCAGATACAAAAATATGTATAGTGTCCCAAACGACATTTAACTACAATAAATTTCAAGAATTAGTTGAAATTATCAGTAAAAAAGGTTACAATGTTATTGTTTTAAATACAATATGCAACGCGACTGAAGAACGCCAGACGGAGGCTCGTCAGATTGCTAAAGA
>JAXJVZ010000393.1:0-2257 GCA_036308285.1 Agathobacter sp.
CATAAGAAGTAGTAGCATTGATATTGCTGTAACTGCTGCTCCTAATCCTAACTTAATAAAGTTAAATTTCATTGTCTTTACATAGACGTCTTTTACATTCATAACTTTCCCTCCGTTATTTGTTTTTTTGTCGTATCTGACAAAAAATACTATACCGAAGAATAAAGCCTTATTCTACCAATTAGAATTGGCAGTTTTTCGCAACCATTGGTTGTTCTATTACTGAATGTTCATCTTCTGTTTTATTTCATTTATGATATGTGTTATCTGGTCAAGTGTATCAATTATTCCGTCCATTCTTATCTTCTCTTTATCGTCTATTACTCCATCTTTTACTATGTCGAGAAGCTCTTTTGAAATTCCATCCATGTCCTGAGCGGAGCCTAGGAATTTGATTATTACCCGGTCTAAGCTTTCATTTTCGTTTATCTGAATGCTTTCTTTTAGCAATGAATCAATACTTACATCAAATGTTTCACTTATTGCAATTACCTTCTCTGTATCTGGCATTGCTGTTCCAAGTTCCCATTTTGAAATTGCCTGACGGCTTACGCCTAGCTTTTCTGCTAAGGATTCTTGTGAATAGCCGTACTGTGTTCTTAATGTATATAATTTGTCTGCAAACTTCATAGTTTATTTCCCTTTTCATCCGCAACTTTAAGTTGCACTGTCTATCTATAATTCGTTTAGAACCCTGCTATATGTGAGCTTCATGCATACAAGTGAAATTGCAAGAGACATTATCTCCGCAATTGGGAAGCTCCACCAGATTAGTGTTAGACCACCAAGCTTTGCAAGGACATATGCTACTGGAAGTAACACTACAAGCTGACGTGCTACTGATACATACAGGCTGTATGTTGCTTTTCCTACTGCCTGGAAAAGTGTTCCAGTTACAATGCAAAACCATGCGATTAAATAATGCACTCCTATTACGCGTAGTGCTGGAACTCCAATTTTTAGCATTTTATCTGATGCTTCGAACAGACTTAACAATTGGGCAGGCATGATTTCGAAACATAAAAATCCTACAAATGTAAAGAGAAATGCAATAAGGTATCCATACTTTAAGGTATTAATCATTCTCTTTTTCTTTTTAGCTCCAAAGTTATAAGAAATTATTGGAATTAAGCCATTGTTTAGTCCGAACACTGGCATAAAGAAAAAGCTTTGGAGTTTAAAGTAAACTCCGAATACTGCCGCTGCTGTTGAAGAAATTCCCATTAAGATAAGGTTCATTCCTGTTGTCATAACAGAGCCGATGGACTGCATTATTATTGATGGAACGCCTATCTGGTAAATATTTGCGATAATTCTTTTGTCTGGTCTGAAGCCTTTGAAGGATATTTTAATGTCTGAATTCTTCCATAAATTCCATAAAAATGCCTCTAATCCTGCTACAATCTGTCCGGTTACAGTTGCAATGGCAGCTCCTTTAATTCCCATCTTTGGCATTCCGCATAATCCGAAAATAAGTATTGGATCAAGAATAATATTGATTACTGCACCTGTAGTCTGGGAAATCATTGTATAGAATGTTCGTCCGGTTGACTGAAGCAGTCTTTCAAAAATAAACTGCATAAATATTCCAATTGAAAAAAGCATTACAATCGAAAGATACTGCACACCGAATTCCAGAATATGTTTCTGTGTTGCACCAGTCTGCATTGCATAGAATGGTCTGACTAATATTGTTCCAACTATTGCAACAACTATATAGCTTACAATATATACGAAGATTCCGTTTACGGCCGTTTTATTTGCTTTTTCTCCATCCTTTTCACCTAAGGCTCTCGACACTAACGCATTTACTCCTACACCGGTTCCTGCAGCAATTGCGATAATTAATGCCTGTAGAGGAAAGGCAAGTGATACAGCTGTAAGAGCATCTTCACTGATTTTCGAAACGAAAATACTGTCTACAATATTGTAAAGTGCCTGCACCAACATGGATATCATCATTGGCAGGGACATATTTATGAGTAATTTCCCTTCTGGCATTACGCCCATCTTGTTCTCTGATTGTGACATTTTTTCCTCCGTACTTTTTCAAATATTATTTAACTGTTGAAAGTAATATTCTGTCGTTGTCTAGGGCTTTTCCAGCGCCTACGCTGAACTTTTCAAGTAAGTCGTCTACTGTCATTTTGTCGCGTTCTTCTCCGGATACATCGAAGACAATTCTACCTGAATCCATCATAAGTGTTCGGTTCCCCAGTTCTAATGCCTGATGCATATTATGTGTAACCATAAGGCA
>JAXJVZ010000394.1:0-1941 GCA_036308285.1 Agathobacter sp.
CTGGCCCTGATAGTTACATAATATAAGAAGACTTCCAGCTTCAAACTCTTCATCCATAAATCTTGTGTATGCAACTAAGTTCTTCTGCTCTGGCTTGTATGGATTGAATTTTCCAAATACCATCACTTCGCCTATCTCATCATCTTTTCTCATGGCTAAGAGCTTCTTGTATACATAATATAATGAATCAGGATCGGCAAGTGCAGCCGCTGCGTTTACTGTTGTATGCTCCGGAGCTACTGGAAGCCAGGGTTTTCCTGTAGTAAATCCTGCGTTTTCTGATGCATCCCATGATACCGGATAACGAGCATTATCCCTGCTTCTTCTCTGAACACATTTTAGTGCCTCTTCCTCGCTAAAACCGTGCTCTAAGGCAATAGCATACTCACCCTTACTTGATACATCATCGTACATATCAATTGACTCGAATGGGAAGTTTCTCATTCCGAATTCCTGCCCCTGATAAATAACCGGTGTTCCTCTTCTGCACATGCTCATCACTGCAAGCATTGATGCTCCGTAGAAATTCTGTCCATCTTCTTTAAGAAGGTGATCGATTATTCTAGGTGAATCATGATTTTCTAATACATTTACAATCCATCCTTCTGGCTGAATCTGCATCTGTGTATGGAAAAGCTTCTCCTTTAATTCTTCAACCTCCCACTCTCTTGCCTGACAGAAAAATCCGTTTGAACCTTCATAATGTGTATCAAGAATTAGCGGATCAAAGTCAAATATCATTGAAAAATGTCCATCTTCAATCCCTATGAAATCAAATAATCTCTCATCAGGTACACCTGCTGTCTCTCCTGCTGTAAGACATTCATTTCCGTATGTTTTTTCTTTCATCTCATGAAGAAACTCATCAATTCCCGGTCTGCAAAGACTTCCGTGAGATACAGATACCATTCCATCCTCTGAATCTGCCGGATAAGATGGAAGCCCCTCTTCTTTCTTTATATAAGTAATTGCATCTAGTCTGAATCCTGCTACACCTTTATCTAACCAATAATTAATCATATCGTAGATTTCAGCCCTAAGCTTAGGATTTTCCCAATTCAAATCAGGCTGCCCCGGATCAAACAGGTGTAAATAATAATAATCTGTACCTTCAATTTTATCCCATGCCGGGCCTCTGAAAATTGATCTCCAGTTATTTGGTGCCTTTCCATCTACACCCTTTCTAATATAGAAATATTGTCCATACTCACCTTCTGGATCAGCCTTTGCTTTTTGAAACCATTCATGTTCTATCGAGCAATGATTAACAACCAAATCCATGATTATCTTTATATCTCGCTTTTTTGCCTCTGCTAAAAGCTCATCCATATCTTCATTTGTTCCAAAAATTGGATCAATCGTGTAATAATCTGATATATCGTATCCATTATCACACATTGGGGATTTATTTATTGGACTTAACCAAATAACCTCAACACCCAAATCCTTTAGATAATCTAACCTGGTGATTATTCCCTTTAAATCACCCATTCCATCTCCATTACCGTCCTGAAAACTCCTCGGATAAATCTGGTAGATATTTGTTGATTGCCACCAATACTTGCTCATTTTTAACCTTCCATTTCAAAATAGAATATGCGAAGGATATATACCCTTCGCATATTGATATAAAAATAATTTTTTACCTTATTATTTAACAGCTCCGTCAGCAACACCCTTGATGATGTACTTCTGTAAGAAGATGTAAAGGATGATAATTGGAATAATTGTAACAAATACAGCTGGGAAAATTAACTGCCATGGATTTCCGTACTGACCAGATGTAAGTTTTGCAAAATAAAGCTCAAGAGTTAATGTCTTTACTCCATCACTATTTCCAATTACGAGGAATGGAAGGAGGTAATCGTTCCAAATCCACATTGCGTTAAGTACGATAACTGTTACTGTTGTTCCCTTTACAAGTGGGAATACTACCTGGAA
>JAXJVZ010000395.1:0-1853 GCA_036308285.1 Agathobacter sp.
ACAGAATATAGCTATCTGTCAAGGACGAATCACGTACAAATATAAAGAGTACGACACTATCCGCGGTGCCACCTTGATTCATAGGAATGCTCCTATGCATTTAGCAGGATACCAACATATCCCCGGCACTGACGTATGCCCACACGTTGCAGAATACTGGGTGTCAATAGGCGGTTTCAAAAAAATCAAAACATTTTTATGGAAGAACGCAGTTCGATGCTGGTTCAGGCATATATTCAGATGATGCTTGCTCATGTTTTTTCTGATATGTCTATGGTTGATAAATTAAGAAAATACTTTTTCATTTCAGAAATTCGAAAAAACTTCTTTGAGTTGGATTTATTCTTGAACATACTGTTGCATATACAGCATGTCCATTACAAGAATCTTCTGATTCTGAATATCAATTATCCCCTGTTCTTTTAAATTGTGTAGGATGCGGTTAACGCTGTTTCTGGTAGAAATACCACAGAATCCCGCAATATCTTCATTTGTAACAGGAAAATCTATCAGCCAACCATTTTTATGTTCTTCCCCAAATTGATGAACTAAAGTATAGAGGAATGCGCAGACGTCACCGGTTCTTCCATTCATGCTCATTAGCTGTTGCCGTTGGATGGCTTCGGCCAGATTTAAGCGATAGTATTCCTTGACGTAATCTTGGAGTTTCCTATCATTATTTATATAATTCCAGAATTCAACTCTGGGGATTAAATAAAATGTAGCTTCTTCTGTTTCGACACGAACATTGAATGGGGCTGAGGTATAGCTGCTGATCTCATCTCGAAGCAGAGAAATAATGTTAGGTCCTTTCAGATAAGCAATGTTAAATTCTCGTCCGTCCTTGAGAATAATACTGGTTTTAACGACTCCTTCTTTGAGAATATAGGTATACTGCTGCTCCAGCCCGCAATATGTCAGGTAAGCATGGCGTTTACGGGTAATGGTGGGAATATTTCTTTGACTTAAAAAGGATAAAAGATAGCTGTTATTCATCAAACCCCTCCTTATTTTCTGTTTCTCTGCTTATTCTTATAAAGCAAAACGCAAAAAACGTCAACAAATGTTACTATCAAATGTGGTTTTTGTATGTATTGAAATATGCCATACTCTTTCAAAAATGAAAGGAGTTATAAATTATGTTTAAAATGGAAGTACCTTATGACAAAAGAATAATGCAAATAAGTCTGGAAGATAAGAATTTAGCTGGAGTACTTGTAGGGAGACAAAGTGATTATGTTAGTGACAAAAGTGAAAAAGAGATTGTGGAGGAATCTTTGGATCATGTCATTGGTTCACAGACATTAGAGGAACTTGCAAAAGGTAAGAAGGACATTGTAATTATCAGCTCTGATCATACTCGTCCGGTTCCATCAAAAATTATTACGCCAATCCTTCTTCGAAGAATTAGGAGTGTGTCACCAGATGCAAGAATCAGAATTCTTGTTGCCACAGGATTTCACCGTCCAAGTACCAAAGAAGAGCTAATTGATAAATACGGAAAAGAAATCGTTGAAAATGAAGAAATTGTCATGCATATTGCGAAAGATGACAACTCCATGAAAAAAATCGGAACTTTGCCAAGTGGAGGTGCATGCATTATCAATAAGATTGCGGCAGATGCTGACCTTCTTATTGCTGAAGGATTTATTGAAGCACATTTTTTTGCAGGATTTTCTGGAGGTAGAAAGTCTGTTCTTCCAGGAATTGCTTCTTATAAAACAATTATGGCGAATCACAGCGGAGAGTTCATCAATGATAAGAACTCACGTACAGGAAATCTAAAGTTTAACCTTGTTCATGAGGATATGGTTTATGCAGCACGCAAAGCTGGACTTGCCTTTATCGTTAAC
>JAXJVZ010000396.1:0-6050 GCA_036308285.1 Agathobacter sp.
GGACAAAGTAGATTCTCTTCCATTGCCTGCTGCAAACGACTCTCATAAGCAATCTGATAATTGAAAAGTTCATAGACATTTCTGCCTTCTACATTATCATCTCTTTTATCCGGAGTCGCAGTCATTCCTAACCAAAGCTTTGGTGTGAAATGCTTCATAATTTTCTGGTATGTATCAGCTGGAACATGGTGAGCTTCATCTAAAACAATGCAATCGAATGCCTCTTTTTCGTACTGAAGTAAGTGCTCATCACGATTCAAGGTCTGCACTGTGGCAAAAACATAGTCAGCATCATATTCATGATAGCCTGCACCTACTAATCCCATAGAAACTGACTTTGCAAATACTTTTTCATATGATTTTTTTGTCTGTCTTGCCAGCTGGCCTCGATGAACCAAAAACAAAACTCTCTTAAAACCTAATTCACGCATTGCAAAGGCAGAAGCATAGGTTTTTCCTGTACCAGTTGCAGATATCAACAATGCTCTATCTTCACCTGCACCAAGAATCTTCTTCAAATTAGTAATAAATCCAACCTGCATGCTGTTAGGTTGTAGCTTATACTTCTCTATAGAAGTAATCTCTTCCTTTTTTGCAATCTCTCTTTGGTGTTTGATAATTTTGTAACGTTCTCTATAGTTCTCATAAAATTCATCAAATGATAATACATATTTTGAAGACCATAATTCATTAAACTCTGCAACAATCTCTTTTGCCACTTGACCTTGTTCTGTAGAAATCAGCTTAGTGTTCCATTCTCTATTACTGGTAAGTGCTGCGCTTGTAATATTTGAACTACCCATGATAATTCGATATATCTCATCTTTTCTAAAAATATATCCTTTTGTATGAAAGCCTTCAGCGGCTGCTTCAACATCATACATTTTGAGAGTAATATTGGTTAGCTCATTCAGCTTTTTCAAAGCTCGAGGCTCACTAAAATTCAAATAATTTGTTGTAAGAATTTCCCCTTTGATGTTTCTCTCTTCAAGTTCTTTCAGGGTCTGAAGAAGCGGAGTGATTCCGCTCATAGTAATGAATGCCACACTAATTTGGAATTGATCACATGATAATAGCTCATCCTCAATGGATGAGAGTACTTTCTTTCCTTCTCTGTGATTATTTGATACAAATTGTGGTCGATACACATTACTTGAAACAACAGAACCGTCGATGTATGCTGTTTCAAAGCCTAATCGTACTTCATCAATTTTACTCATAAGTTTTCCCCCGCTCTCTCATATATAGTTTGGCTACTTTTAAAATTATAAGTCATCTTTTTCTTCCCCTAACAACATAAATGGTGAGAATAACTCATTCAATGACTCCGATTTTGACCAATCAATTACAGAAACAAAAGCACCAAACGACCTCATAGCTTGTTTCGGATTCCTAACACTAAAAAAAGTTCCAACCGTGGCCTTATTAGCTTTATTTATTTCATTTAATTCAGGCACTAGCTCCACTCTTAATGAATCAATAAACTGAACTACCTGCTTTATTAACTCTTTTTCTTCTGGTATGTCTTTCAGCGCATCGATTATTACGTTTTCTAATGCCCCCTTTTTATCCGCAGGAACAATTAGAAGATATGTATCTATATGCTTTTCCTGTCCAAATAAATCTATTATGCTATTATTAATCCACTCACCAGCTCTGATAGCTATATTCTCAAACGAACTATTTATTTTTCTCCCAATTTTTGCAATTGAGTCCCCATCTCTATCTGTAACTACCATTAGCGAAGATATCTCTCGTTCAACTATCATGCAATTTATGCGATGTTGTTCTACAAAATGTGCAAATCTTCCGTTACCACCAACGCCACATAAAACAAGCTGATTTTCATCTTTCGAAAGGCTTTCTATGTGATCATTCTCATCAAGTGGAACTATTCCAAGATTATTACTCTTTTCGTACTTCCAGCCATATACCTTTTGCAAATAATAGCTAATCAACTGTACATCAGATACGCCTTCAACAAGCATTAATTCTGTCATCATAGGCGCACCTCGAATTCAAATACTTTTCGGTTATCGTAAACATACTTACCCGAAACATTTCGTGCAACTACATTACTTCCCTTTCCCTCATTTAAATCAACTTTCTTTAAAGTAATTACCCTAATTGGATCATTACCGTCAGTATCATTTTCATAATCACCATACTTAAGTATGGCATCAATTGCTTCCATGCTATGTGTAGCGATAAATAACTGAACATTAAGCTTACTTGCCAATGCAAACACAACAGGAAATAATGTATCATAATATTTCTTGTGAAGCCCTGTTTCTATTTCATCAATCAGTAGTATTGAATCTGTTGCATCAAACAATTTGTTCAAAATATATAGTATTTTCTTTATGCCATCACCATAAACAGAAAATGGCATATTGATACCATTCTCCGTGATAATAGTTTCCATGAATGATCCATCATCAGCCTTGGTATAACAGATATCTGCTATTGATTCATCAAACTGTTTAAGAATACTGATAGCCAACTTCTTATATTCTGGATTGTCTACAATGTTCTGCAACAAATCAAAACGCAAGTGTCCAAATGAAGGAATATAATGTACTTCTTTCTTAGTCACAGGACCTGCAATTGCATTGTCTAAGGAAGTAAAGCGAATATCTTTCTCTATTGGTTTATTACCATTTTTGCTAATAATACTTCCTGTAAACATTTTGACAGTCTCTGGAATGAAAGTTGATGACTTTTTATAATAAGCTTTTTGACGTGAAGACATCGTTGACGTTTGAAGTGCTTCATCGCCAGAAACGGCCTTTTCACGTCCTCTAATTTCAAATTCAATCGTTCCTTTATTGCTTTCTGCATAAATATTAAACTCTAATTGATTCTCATCTTGCTCCACATTGAACATTTTAATAAAAGAAGAATAAAAGCTATTATCATTAAGATTCAGTACTGTTCTCTGATTTATGATGCTTTTAACAGAGCTAAGCTGTGATTTAACAAATAGTAGCTGAATTGCCTCTAAGAATGTTGTTTTACCACTATTATTATCTCCTACTAAAAGGTTGATTTTTGAAAAATCAGAAACATTTAATTTTTTAATTCCCCTGTATTGATTAATTTCAATTGACTTAATACTTGCCATTCTTAATCTTCTCCTTCCATACTCTCAAAACTAATTACTAGTCTTGTATGTGTAGCTGTGGCAATCTTTTGTAACGTTTCTATTCTTGGAACAACCTTCCCATTTTGTATTTTACTAATATTCGATTGGGACATATTAGTGATTCGACATAAATCTTCTTGTGTAAAATTATTGTCATCCAATACTCTTTGAATTTCTTCTGATACTGCATTTAACACTTCTCGAAGAGTATCCTTTTTATCTTCTATATTTTTTTCCTCTGATTTTGTTGAAGGTTTTTTTAAGTTATTTATTTGTTCAAAAATAGAGTTCATATCCTCATTATTCATAACATTAACCTCCTTTTATGTTAAGAATGACATATTTTATAGAAAATATCCGCAATTATGTCATTTATGACATAAATAATTATTTTCTTTCCTATATTGTTATTAATAACATATTTATTTGTTTTTAGCAATATAATTGTCACGTGCGACATATTCGTTCTAATTTTATAGAAATACCTTTATGTTTTTAACCTTTGTAGTATTCTTTCCCATACAGCCCATAACATACTAACAAAATCCGCCTAAGAATATCAAATAATAGCCTTTTAAGACCGGCTTTCTTGACATTCTCAGGCGGATTTGTAACCCATTTGTTTTATGCAACATATTCTTTTATGGCATCCTCAATAACCTGATATCTTGGCGAATCAAGCACATTGATTAATGCCTCGTAAGGATCCTTCTTGGTTTTATCAGCTGCAACTTTCATCGCATTCTGGGAAAAACCAGACAAAAGGCATAAGCCCTCCTCATTATCAACCTTAGGAATTGTATTGGTTCTGCCACATACATTCCAGAATATGAGTCGCGGCATTTTGTAACCACTCTTTTCATATTTCTTTTCGATTGTTTCAAACAAGGCTTCGTCGGCCTTTTTCCATTTATCTTTTTCCCCATAGTCTTTTCTGGTTGCCATGTCAAATTCCATGTCGGAGATTACAAGCACCTGCTTTGGCAATTCTTCTTTAGGAACCTCCTTGCTTTTTGCCATATTAAGGATTAAGTCAAAGACGGCCTCGATATTGGTATTTGCCACTTCGTTATGTGCAAACATAATCTCGAGTTTATCTTTGAGGCTGGTGTTTTCCTTGAGGTCGATAAACTGTGGATGTCCGCTAAATGTTATTGCTTTGTTATGAAATACTCCTTTTAACTGTTCTGCAAAATAGATTGCCAAGGAATTGCAGATTTCTATTGCCAAAACGGAAGTACTTCCAGAAGCAGGTGTAAACATACTTCCCGAGCCATCTGCAACAACAATTGCATCTTCAAAGCCCCAGTCATTTTTGAAGCCTTCCGATACAATTTTCTTCCACATCAGCTCTGTTAGCAGATTACTTTTTAATGGTCCACCATAGAAATCTGAACCAGTAATTCTATGTACTATTTCATATGGCATAAGTCCTTTTGCATTAAGTTTTCCTTCTCCCAGGAATACCTTTTCAAGATACTCTGATCTTCTCTCTAAATCATGCTTCTCAAATGCCTTATCATATCTCATGTTGGCTTTGGCTGGAACTGTCTCGTAGTCAATTTCTGACCAGTTTGAGGCTGACATTTTTGTTTCCACTACATTTCCATACTTTCTGAGTTTTGAAAGTGTCTGTCTATATTCTTTAGGAGACATCTTAAAATGTTTGCAAAGCTTTCCTGCATATTTCTTCGTTTTCTCAGATGATGTGTTGATGCTTGGAAGCCATTTTGCTAATAAGGATACTGGTTTGTTATGGTGCATGGCATCCATGTCTTTTTCCAACTGATTTCTGTACATTGTTGCGACTGCTTCGGCTAGTGGTGTATCTAACAATACCAGCGCATCATCAAATCTGCCGTATTCTGGAATGTATGGAATTATTGCCTTTGCCAGCTTTGGCTTGGATACCGCCAGATATGTTAGGCAGACTCTGAAGGTTCTTCTTTCACCCATTCCTTCGAGAACATCTCTTAGGAAAAATAACCACTTGATGGCGTACTTTGGGGATTCGTGATAGGCTTTGATGAATTCGTTTACTATGTATTCTTCATCTCGTGCTCTTAGGGAAGAAACCTTGAAGTTTAAATCAAGCAGGGCTTTTGTTGTTGTTCTGTATCCGGTTGCACCATTTTCAGTATATGATGCGTTGTTATAGTTTTTGGCAAATTGAACTGCACTTGATTTTTTCATGGTCCCCTCCTTGTATACTAAAACTCTATTCTAAAACAATATTGCATCGGTTTATTTATAACACAATGCACTAGACACAATTTTATGGATTTACATACTGTACATTTTTAATTCATATCAAATAATTTATATGCTGGTTGTGTCTATTCGTTTTTCTTCCAGACGCTGTCTTTTATGGAATAAATTCCATTACCTTTAAAATTACCATTTCTTCTGTTGTAAAAAATCTGCTGTACGCGTCTGTATTCAGTTGATGAATTTATGATACTTTATCATTTTCATTTAGTCGAGCAACCTATGGTTCACTATGCCGCATTTAATTTCCCCCATAAACGACTTGAAGAGGACACAAGGTCCTCTTCAACTAAAAGCTCCATCGGGCTTACATTATACAAAATTGCTAAGGCTACTAAGTTGTCGGCCTGTGGATAGCATTTTCCTGCTTCCCATTTATACACGGCCTGGGTTGACTCAAAACCCATGTACTCCATGACCTGCTTTACAGAGATTTTTCTCTGTTTGCGAATTTCTTTCATTCGCGCTCCGCTGGCCACGATGTCGAAATGTGGTCTTTCCATATTGTGCCTCCTTTTGCGTTTTGAAAATCATCTTTATGTTCTACAAAAATACCGTATGGAAATATAATAGCATAAATTAGGTCAAATGTGTTGTTAACTGGTGGTTAAATTTTTCTAGATTATTATACCATTAC
>JAXJVZ010000397.1:0-2755 GCA_036308285.1 Agathobacter sp.
CATATTTTTGTAAAGAGCAATATTGTAAAAAGAATTATGTACTAATGCCTTTTAGTATTCTGTTACATTTGGTGTCTTGCAAAATATATGTCTCTAAATATTGCTTGATAAGTATCAGAAAAAGGAAGCGCAAATTTCAGTTTGGCGAAGCTATATACTAAATTAAAGTTACATATGTTGAAAATGATTTCAGAGATATTAACCTCACCAGAATCGTATAGATTTTGGTGAGGTATTTTTGTGCCCAAATTTATAATGAATAGGTTGACAATATAATATCACTACGATATAGTTGTATAAAATAAACAACGCATTTAAAATCTATATTAAAAGGAGAATACTATGGAAACAATTCGAAAAAGCCTTGAAGGATTAGGTTTTTCTGCACTCGAAGTTAATATATATCTCATATTGTTAGATAATGGTACGATGTCACCTTATCAGATTGCTAAAAAGGTCGATATTTCCCGGTCATCTATATACAATGCTTTAGAACATATGGTGGATAAAGGTATGGTGGAAGTGATTCCGGAAGATACAGTGATGTATATCGCGAAAGAACCGGAAGTGCTTTTAAATAAGGTTGAGTCAGATTATAAGAAGAATATATCAAATGCTAAGAATGGACTTAAGGATTATCTCGAAACCAGATATGAGGAGAAAAGCGCTCTCATTAAAGGGTATGAGAATATTATTGAGAAGATGAAGTATATCATAGATAATGCGGAGAAAGAAGTATTTATCAATACTGATGTTGAGTTGGACATTTTTGAAGATACATTCAGAAGTGCAATTGAGAGAAATGTAAGGATTATTGTTTTTTCTTTTGTTACAAGTCGTTCGTCGATTACGGAGGTGGAAGTTTATTCTCATGAAAGAGAAAGAAGACCGGAAAATACCGATAGCAGAATTATGATAGTAGCAGATGAAAAATTAGTAATGATAGCGGATGCGGGCAATGCAAGAGGTAATTGGAGCGGAACCGTAAGTAATAATAAACTTATGAAAGATGTCGTAAGAGAGCATATACATAACGATATCTATATGTTAAAGCTTAGAAATATTTTCGGGAAAGAAATCTACGCTAAGATTCAGCTAAATACGAACCAAGAAACAAAAGGTTGTCAGGAAATTAAAAAATAAGAAAAGAGGTAAAGTATTATGAAAAAAATTCTTGTATCAGGATTAATTAACACAGAAACAACGATTAAGATTAAACAATTTCCTATTGAATATTTTCCGATTGATTATCCATTTTTTGGGGTAAATACAAGAGTGTCAGGTGTTGCATATAATTTGGCAAAAGCCCTCAAAACATTGGGAGATGATGTTAGATTTGTGTCTATGATGGGTGATGATTTTAGCGCTAAATATATTAGGGAAGAATTAGCAAACATAGATATATCAACAGAACATGTGAAAAATAATCTCAAGGCTACACCAAGTTCCGCAGTATTGTATGACGATACCGGAAAGAGACAAATATATTGCGATCTTAAGGATGTTCAAGAAGCGACTTTGGATTGTGGAAAAGAATTATATGAAGATTGTGATATTGTTATCGCATGTAATGCAAATTTCAACAGAGATTTATTAAGAAAAGCAAAAGCAGATAATAAGATTATTGTTACTGATGTCCATGTATTAGGGGACATCAATGATGAGTATAACAGAGATTTTATGCAGTATGCGAATATCCTGTTCTTAAGCGATGAAAATATCAAAGGTGATTATAGAGAGTTCATTATGACTTTGGAGAATACATACGGAAATGATATTATTATATTAGGAAGAGGAGATAAAGGGGCACTTATGTATGTAAAATCAGAGGCAAGATTTTACGAATTACCGGCGGTTGCGGTTGGTAATGTGGTTAATACCGTGGGTGCAGGTGATGCGTTATGTAGTTCTTTTGTACATTATTATGCAAAAGGTTTGAAAGCGGATGAAGCACTTATGAGAGCGCAAATATTTGCTTCATATAAGATTGGTTTTGATGGAGCTTCTGTTGGATTTGCCACGGAAGAAAAGGTGGAAGAATTATGGGAAAACTTTTATTGATTATGGGAGATTTGGCAATGGGGAAATCGACTTTTGCCAATATTTTGTCCAAGAGATATGATACAAATGTATTTTTTAAAGATTCAATTAAAGAAGTATTGGGAGATACTATTGGATTTTCAAACAGAGAAGAAAACAAGAAATTATCCAATGCAACGGCAGAATTGATGTGTTTTATATTTTCAGCGTTCGGTAAATTAAATAAGAATCTTATTTTAGAATCAAATTTTCATACGGATGAATTGGAAAAATTGCATAAACTGGCATCAGAAAATAATTATGAGGTACTTACACTGGTTCTTCATGGGGATGTTGAGATTTTACACAAAAGATATTTGAATCGAATGCAAAATGAAAATAGACATCCGGTACATTTAAGTACAACTTTCGATATTTATGACGATTTTAAAGATTTTATAGAATATTCAAGAACTGAAGAAATCCCTGGTAATACAATCTATATTAATGCGGATGATTTTTCCTATCAAACGGATAAAGCGATTTTAGAAAAAATAGATGAATTTATGAAGGTTTGATAAATTTTAGTTCTACGGTGCCTTTATTTTGCTGAAATGCTGATTGATTTAATTGTCGGTTGTGCTATAATATCCTCATGGCAACACTTTGGCAACAGAAAATCGGTAAGCCAAAATAAAATGTGCAAATGAAGTAATATATCGGCAAATTTCAAACA